>DASXMZ010000229.1:0-5688 GCA_036495385.1 Mucilaginibacter sp.
CTCGACTTCCGTCCATGCAATTTTAAGCAGCTACTCGAAAACATAAAAAACACCTACCTGGGACTGGCTAATGAAAAAGGAATAAAATTGTCCCTGAATATTGATTCCGAAGTGGGGGAGTTTTATGAACTTGATGAAACAAAAACGTCGCAAATAATTGGCAACCTTTTAACTAACGCCATAAAGTTTACGCAGGCCGGACAGGTAAGCATCAACATAAAAAAGGTCAACGGCACTCCAGATGTTGATGAAATGTTGTTTGAAGTTGCAGATACCGGTTTGGGGATTGAGGAAAAACATGTCGGACATATATTTGACAGCTTTTTTCAGCCGCAAATAATTACCACCAGGAAACAGGGCGGTACAGGTCTTGGATTATCCATAGTTAAAAAATTGGTTGAGCTCCATGGAAGTTCAATATTTGTTGATAGTGAAATTGGTAAAGGATCGGTTTTTTATTTCAACCTAAAATTAAAGAAATCCGTTACGCCCATTAAAGAGGTTTCGAAAAAAACCGACTTATTGATCGGCAAAACTGTGTTGCTTGCCGAAGACAATTTAGTTAACGCTATGCTCATCCGTAAGCTGCTTTCTAATTGGAAAATGACCACCGAGCATGCTAAGAACGGTGTTGAAGCTGTTGAAAAATCCCAATCAAAAGTTTTTGACTTTATACTAATGGATATCCATATGCCTGAAATGGACGGTTTTGAGGCTACCAGAAATATTCAAAAAGCTAAAAATCCGAATGCTAAAACTCCGATATTCGCGTTAACAGCCGATGTTACCGCCGAGAATCAGGAATCATACGCTTCCTGTTTCAATGGCTTTTTGCGTAAACCCATTGAAATAGAAAAGATGTACCAGGAATTAATAAATTGTTTATAAATAATACCATTTACAAATCGGCAATTTTAGTCGGGGGCATCCCACCCAACCCTCCTACTCATCTAAAAATATCGCTTGAAGAACCTACCAATGTCAGCGATTCTTGTTTTGGCGGCACTTCAAAGCCATTGTTTTTAAGTTGTTGTTGAAAATTCAAAAAAGATGGTAATTCATTAAGTATTTTATGATCCTCATCAGTCTTAAAAAATGCTGTGTGAATGAAAGTTTTACCATCGGGGCTCAAACAAGCATGATAAAAAATACCCGTATTGTTTAATTGCCGCAAGTCGCTCATAACGGTTTTTATATTGCTTGAGTTTTGTACCGCAAAATCGGGGTTTGCAGTGTAGGTTACTTTAACAATTTTCATATAATATCTTATTTAGCGTTCATAATTTTAATAGTATAAGATAAAATTTGCAGTGCAGAAAATAGTAGGTCAGCTGGCCTTAAAGATAAGCTATTCTATTATCGTAAAAAAGAATTAACAAATGATTCACCGTTCCTCAAATTCATATTGCCAGAAAACAACACAATTAATTCATTACCGCAATTGATGACGCCGGTGCTTGATAATCAACACGATGAAGCCAATCAAATGATCCGAATATGAATTTCCTTTAAATTGCGTCACATGACTTTCTATAAAACGCAATTCTTATTTAACTTTTTCTCAATATTATCGTTTAAGGCATATAAATAAATTGTTGATATCGTAAATTTAATTTGTGCTATCAATGCTATATTTATAGCACAAACTACTGCATGCCAGCTACTAACGAAAATATACGCACAAGGCCCGTTTTTAAATTGGCCGCTATTGACGATCAGGAAAAATTTAAACCGCTGCCCCTTCCTTCGGGCATTTACCCTTTTCATCTCGACATACGCCAGGTGCTGCCTAATCTTCCGTCCGACAAAATGGTGTTTCATATGGCCGGTGATACCGGCGGGATGATGCACCCGGAATTTAAACACCGCGTGGCTACTGAAATGATAAGGCAGAGCAAGGAAGACACGACCGAAAATCAGCCTGCTTTCTTTTTTCACCTGGGAGACGTAGTTTATAATTTCGGGCAGGCGGGAAATTATTATCCGCAGTTTTTTGAACCCTACGAGAATTACCCCGGACCGGTATTTGCGATTGCAGGTAACCACGATGGCGATATCGACCCGTCAGATCCCAAAGGGCCTCAAAGTCTTGATGCGTTTATGCATGTTTTTTGCGACACCAAATCGCAACCTATCTCATTCGCAGAGGATAGCAAACGCCAAAGCAACATACAGCCGAATATTTATTGGACGTTAAAAACCCCTTTAGCTAATATTATTTGCCTGTACAGCAATGTCCCAAGGTTTGGCAGCATAACTGCGGAGCAAAAGGAATGGTTTATTGAGGAGCTGAAAAATGCAAAAAACGATGATGGTGAAAAGGCCCTTATTCTGTGTATCCATCATGCTCCCTATTCCGCTGATACCAACCATGGTTCCAGTATGCCGATGCAGCTTTTTCTAAATGCGGCATTTGAAGCTGCCGATAAAATACCGGATATCGTTTTCAGTGGACATGTACATAATTATCAGCGATTTAACAAATTATATACCAACGGAAAAGTGGTTCCTTTTATAGTAGCAGGCGCCGGTGGGTATGCTGATCTTCATAAGATTGCACCTGCTAACGATTTTTCATTTCCTGACAAAAATAGCCTGCTCAATAATGTAGTATTGGAGAAGTATTGTGATACAACCCATGGATTTTTAAAAATCACTCTTGAAAAAACCGAAAATAGGTTTGCCATTGATGGCGCCTATTATATAATTCCGCAGCAGGATGATATTACTTCGCAGGCTTCGATATATGATTCTTTCACCATTAACCTTCGTTAAAAACACAAAAAGCTACATCCCTGGTTCAGCAAAATCTGATAACTATTCGTCAGCCGGTTGCGTATAAATATCCGATCGTTTATTGGGTTAATCGTTTACGGTCAAGAATTTGCTGCAGCAAAACGATTATCTTTTTACGATTTGATTATCAGATTACTAAATGTTTTTTCACTTAAAATACCAGGCGTATAATTTAATGGCTATTCATACTAATCCTATGAAAAAGCTGTTAATTATATTTTGCATTTTGCCATGCCTGGGATTTTCACAAACGCCAAGTCAAAATCCGGCCATTAATAATCAAACAACCGCAAATACTACCACCGAACTCACATCAGATGGGTATCTTAATATGGGCAATACAAAATCTGCTCATGGAGATTATAAAGGCGCAATAATTGATTTCACAAGGGCTATTGATCTAAATAGCAAAAATACAAAGGCTTACCAGTATCGCGGAAACGCATACGACAATTTAAAGGAGTACGCCTCGGCGGCTGAGGATTACACGTCGGTTATCTCATTAGAACCACAAAATTCCAATGCTTATTATTTTAGGGCAAATGCCAATGGTAACCTTAAAGCATACAAAAATGCTGTTGATGATTATACCAAAGCCATTGCCGGGGGAATGCGGAACGCTGATTTATATCATTACCGCGCAAATGCGAAAAGTAATGCGGGCGATTACAAGGGGGCAGTGGATGATTTCACAAAAGCTATTCAATTAACTCCCCGCAACCCCGAATTGTACGAATACAGGGGGGTTGCAAAAGCCAATTTAAACAGGTTTAAAGAAGCGGTGCTCGATTATAATATAGCTGCCGTATCTAAACCAAATGATGCCAGTCTTTATTTCTATAGGGCAAATTCAAAAGGTAATATAGCTGATTACGGCGGCGCTTTGACCGATTATAATAAAACCATCAGGCTAAACCCTAACAACGCCGAGGCTATTTTTTATCGCGGAAATATTAGAACCAATCTAAAAGACTACAAAGGAGCGATTGAAGATTTTAAAAAGGTCATTTTAATAAATCCTAATCTTCCAAACTTGTACTATTACCTGGGAAAAGCGGAAAGTAATTTACCGGATCACAAAATCGCCATTGAATATTTTACCAAAGCAATCACCATTAGTCCCAAAAATGAAGAAATTTATTTATACCGGGGAATTTCGAAAAGCAGACTGAATGATACGATGGCTGCAATGGATGATTTTACCGAAGCGATCCGGATTAATCCAAAATATTCAAAAGCATTTGAAAGCCGCTCATATGTAAAGATGGATCTTAAAGATTACCATGGGGCCTTACGTGATGCTGATTCGGCGGTAATGTGCGGCGCAAACGATGATGCTTATGCCTATATAGCTCGCGCAAAAGCTAAAACAGCTTTGCAGGATACAACAGGAGCATTGGCCGATTACAAATCTGCTATAAAGATCGATGTTAAAAATGCCGATGCCTTTGCAGGTAGTGGTGAAATGAAGGAATTGCTGGGCGATTACAAAGGCGCAATTACAGACTTAAATAGGGCCATTGAATTATTTCAGGGGAGTGCCTATGCTTATCTGGTACGTGGAAACGTAAAAAATAAAATCGGCGATAAAGAGGGTGCGATAAGGGACTACCAAAAAAATATCGAGCTGGATCCTAAAAATCATTATTCATATTTGAGGCTTGGAAAGGCGCTTATAGCCAACAGGGAATATGCAGAGGCACTGTCGTTATTTAACAAGATAATCATGCCATCATCAAAAAATGGCAAACTTCTTATTGAACGGGGCATTGCTATGAGCGGTTTAGGAAACACCAAAGGCGCAATTGCCGAATTTGATAAAGCTATTGCTGTTGATTCTACTTCGGCAGCTGAAGCTTATGCTAACCGTGGAAACGTTAAATTTGAACTTAAAGATTACGATGGAGCAAAAAACGACATCGATAAAGCCATAGCGAAAGATCACAACTATGATGAAGCCTTTTTTTACCGGGCTAATTTAAGAATGGCTCAAAAAAATTATGAGGGTGCGACACATGATTATACAAGTGTGTTAATTATAAATCCAGATAATTTTAAAACTTACGCTTACCGGGGCCTTGCTGAAAGTTATTTACCCGATACGACCGGTATGAGTGCTGATTTTAGCGTTGCTATTAAGTTGAGTCCAAAAGACGAGAACAATTACGTATTGCGGGGAAAAGCAAAGGTTAATTTAAATGACCGGGCGGCCGCCATAAAAGATTTTAATATGGCTATTGAATTAAACCCCAGGAATTACGATGCCTGGCTGAACAGGGGTATTGAAAAAATAAACACCAATAACAAAAGTGGCGGCAGCAGCGATTTATACAGGGCCGCTGCATTGGGGTCGAAAGACGCTACCGATGCGATAAAAAATATGGCGGGTGGTGCAAAACAAACTGTTCCTAAAAAGGCCTCTTAAAAATTTTCTGTGTAGTTTACTTTTCCGTTCGATAGTTTCAAATAATCCACGGTACCGGTTCCCTGGAAACAAAAGTAAAACCCAATAATTTTATAGTTTACTATATCGTGTTTAACGGTATAGACCAATTTGTCGTTAAGCCATATATTAGCCTTGCCGCCCTTGGATACTATGTTCACTTTTACAAAATTGTTAAAATCAACACCAAAACCCGACAAATCTTCTTGTTTACCCGATGTATAAAAATTGGTAAAGAGCAGATCAAGCGTCGAGATGCAGCCTTTTGCGCTGAGCGGTATATAGATATCAGTGCCTTCACAAAGTATGTATATTTTGGTTAGCTGGCACGCAGAAGCGCCTTCATGATAATCATTTCGCACCGACGTTTCAAAAGAAAAATCTCCGCTGTATATCTCCCCAAAATCCCCAACGTTTGTATAAAGAACCGTTGGTGGTTCGGGCTGCAT
>DASXMZ010000230.1:0-3003 GCA_036495385.1 Mucilaginibacter sp.
CCGTTGACGTATCATAAACGCTGCCAGGCCAAACAAGCCGAGGCAGGCGATGATTATAGCTATGATGGAAAAAGAAGTAAATATCTGCCCGGTGCGCTCTTCGGCAGCATATAGCGATGCGAATTGTTCGTCGAGGAAAGAGTAGCTAAAAGGTGCTGTTGCCCCAAAAGTGCCCCATTTTGCTTTAATATCGTCTAACAAGTGGTGTACATCAGTAGTTTTTATCCTCACTATTATCGAGCCCCTGCTGTTGGTTGAAGAAAGCATCATTAACGGTGCAATTTTTTGTTTTGCTGATGTGTAGTGAAAATCCTTCACTACGCCAACTATGGTGTAATGATGTTGCCCCGAACGTATAATAGTTTTACCTATGGGATCGGAATTTCCAAATCCGAGGTCGCGGACAGCGGCTTCATTGATAATAACCGATGCTGAATCTGCAGGCCCCGAAGGATGGAAATTCCGGCCGGTTGCCAGCTTCATGCCCAATGTAGGGATGTATGAGCTTTCAATCCAGTAAATATTTGTTGAAATTTCTGTGCGAGTGCCTTTATCTGCAATATCGCTAGCATAAATAACTGTACCGCCCATACCATTATAACCAGGTACATTGCCTGATATCGTGGCGCTTACAACCCTGTTATCGGTTAAAAGCTGCTGTTTAAAAGCGTTAATATTATTGCCCAGCGTATAGGTATCATTTATCACCAGCACCTGGTCTTTATCATATCCAAGCTTCTTATTTTGCATAAAATGCAGCTGCTGGTACACTATAAATGTGGATATGATTAGTGCTGTTGATATGACAAACTGAAAAACTATGAGGCTGCTGCGAAGACCTCCGCGGGTTGCGGGTTGGTTGCCACTGTTTCCTTTTAATATAGAAATGATCTGGAAGGATGAAAGGAAAAATGCCGGGTAGATGCCGGCAATAAAGCCGACGATTATTGTTAGCCCCAATTCTAAAATTATGGCTCTATAAGTTAAAAATAACCAAATGGTGATCTGTTTTCCCGATAGATCATTAAAGTAAGGCAACAACAGGTAAACGAATCCTATCGCAAAAAGCATGGCCAAAAAAGTAAGCATAACAGATTCAATTAGAAACTGCGAAACCAATTTGTTTTTTTCGGAGCCGAGTACTTTGCGGATGCCGATCTCTTTTGAGCGTCTTGTGGCGCTAGCTGTTGAAAGATTGGTAAAATTGATGCACGCCAGCAATAATATAAATAAAGCGAGGGCACCAAATATATATACATAATGAATATCACCGTTCGACTCATATTCATATTTCATCGCTGAATGTAAATGGATATCGGTAAGCGGCTGTAAAAAGAAAATAAAGCTCTTAACCGATTTTTGGGCCTCAGCAAGGCTTACACCCATATCGTGCTGTTCTTCGGGAATCAAATATTTTGCAGCTAATTGAGGGAAACCGGCTTCCAGTTTTTTAGGATCGGCGTTTTTATTTAATAAAAGGTAAGTATAGAAACCTACATTACTCCAGGTCTGTTTTGTTGATGGTGTTACGAAGGTCACCATGCTGATAAAGGCATCGGCATGGAAATGAGAATTTTCCGGAACTTTATCGATAACTCCGGTAACTTTAAAAAGATCATTGCCTACGGTTAAAGCCTTTCCAAGTGCTTCTGAACTGCCAAAATATTTTTTTTCGAACTCCCTGGTTATAACAATGCTTTTTGGTTCAGTGAGTGCAGTTTTGATATCCCCTTCGACCATTGGGATAGAAAAAAACTGAAAGAAATTTGAATCGATCTGTACTATTTTATTTTCCTTGAACTGGTTATCCTGGTATTTTACAAATAGCGGTCCTCTTCCCGCCATACGGGTAAATGCCAATACCTGCGGAAACGCATTTTTTATACCCTGGCCAACAGCAACGTCGACATTAGGGAAATCGCCCGCGGTGTTGTTGCCGTCTGAATGCAGTGCTACCCTGAAAATTTGTTTGGCGTTTGCCGGATAAGTGTCGTAGTTAAGCTCCTGATATAGATATGCGCCGATCAACATGCAACAGGTAAGCCCAACCGACAAGCCAAATACGTTGATAAATGAAAATACTTTGTTTCTTTTGAGATTTCTCCAGGCAGTAATGATGAAGTTTTTTAGCATGGTCGGCTTTTTTTAACAATAGAATTAAAACCTGTACCAATCATTTAAACAACTAAATATCAGTATTTTATAATTTATTTTCAAATATAACTGTTCGCAGGTGAACACCCTGTGTACGATTATGATACAGTTAGCGGGAATTCGGATTTGAGATTTTTCACAATTGTATGTTTTCAATGGTGTTCAAGAGGGCTATGCCGTTTTCGATTTCGGATTTTGAAAACAGGAAGATGATAAAATACAAAGCGGATTTAATGTGAGTTGCATACACATTAAATCCGCTAAGATTTTATTATTACGATTTAACTTATTGTTAGTTAAAGCTTATTTCCAGGTTGCCGCTGGCGTCAACATTTACAGGGATGCCGCCACCATTTAATGAGCCCCTTACGTGATCTTTTTCCCATTCACCGCTAAATCCGTTCAGATCGGGTTTATTAATCCGGTTAGCCGATAAATTGAGGTTAAAGCCTTGTTTTGCAGGCAATCTCAATTCAATGTGGCCGCCGCTGTCGTCAAGCTTCACATATTTACCTACACGTATTATTTCAATGTGCATGCTGCCGCCGCTTGTCGAAGCTTCCAGGCTGCAAGCCATCCGGCTTAAATTAACGCTGCCACCGCTTGTACCTGTAATCAATTCTCCTTCAACGTTGCTGGCCTGTACGCTTCCTCCGCTGGTACTAGCATTAATTGAACCTTTCAAATCATCAAGGTGCAGTGAGCCACCTGATGTTTCCAGCCTGATTTTACCATGGCAATTATTTGCATGGATGCTGCCGCCACTGGTTTCTAAATTGATATCATCGCCCGAATTAGAAACCTCGATACTGCCGCCTGATGTTTCGCCTTTAATTGTTCCTGTTAAAG
>DASXMZ010000231.1:0-1914 GCA_036495385.1 Mucilaginibacter sp.
GCATAACGCTGGGTGGTCTTGATATTGGTATAGCCCAGCATCTTGCTGACAGTTTCAATCGGAACATTGTTCGATAAGGTAACGGTAGTTGCAAAGGTGTGCCTGGCCAGGTGAAAAGTCAGATGTTTGACAATGCCGCAGCGGTCGGCTATCTCTTTTAAATAAGCATTCATTTTTTGATTGCTTAAGACCGGAAGTACCAAGCCTTTGTTCTCACACTGGGGACGATCCTGGTAGCGGTTGATGATTGTTATTACGGCAGGGAGTAAAGGAATTCTTGAAGAGGTATCCGTTTTTTGCCTACTGGTAAAAATCCATTTTCCACCGTCTATTCCGATGCTTATCTCGTTTCGTTTGAATGGCTTTAATGATTTACATAATTAGTAAATGTTTCCTCCGGTTTATTATATTATTTAGTTACACTTATTTAGTTACACCAACCTACTATTCATATCAACTAACGGTGAGCCCTTGTTTTTGTGCCGTTGAATTAATTAGATTAGCAGAAAAGAAGGAGGCGGTGTTGAAAACACAATTTTCACCCCAAAAAGCAATTAAAAGATTTACCAAACCTTTGTTTGCAAACTTCATTTTATTAACTTGTCTATGTTCAGCTTTCAGCGCCGAAGCTCAGCAAAAGGTTGTGATTGATGATCAGGTAAATCAACATATCTTTTCTTACAATGAAATCGAATGCCTTGAAGATCCCAAAGGCAAGCTTGAATTTAGTCAGATACTGTCGCCGCAGGTATCCTCCCAATTTAAGCCAAGCTGGTCCAGTACTCCGCAGAATTACCACAAATCCGCAGTGTACTGGTACCGGATCAGCATTAAACATCCATCGGGCACAAAAAAGAGTTGGATATTGGAATTTTTTGACCAGACAATCGATAACCTGACAGCATATATGCCCCAAGGAAACGGCCAGTATAAAATAGAGAAATTTGGGGCCGTTTATAAATTTAACAACCGACAATTTCAACATAAAAACTTTGGGATCGATCTGGATATTTATCCCTCCGAAACCTTCATTTATTATTTCAGAGTGCAATCCCATCAAACGGCCGATGTAATTATTGTATTGCGTTCCGTTAAATGGTTTATTCAATACGCACTGAGCGAATACCTGCTTTTCGGGATATTCTATGGGATGATACTGGTTTTTGCTTTTTACAACCTCTTGATGTTTCTGGCGGTTAAGCAAAGGCAGTATTTATATTATATTTTGTACAATCTCAGCGTTGGATTTTATGAACTTTGTAATGACGGCATTGGTTATCAGTACATATGGCCAAATTCACCCGCCTGGAACGAATATGCCTATGGATATGCGCTTTGCTGCGTAAGTGTATTTGCTTTGCTTTTTACCAACAAACTGTTATTATTAAAAGTAAAAGCTCCCAAATTATATGCATTAATATGGATAGTTATAGGCATCAGAATTGGCTATTTTTTTATCTGCCTTTTCTGGCGCGAACAATGGTTCAACTATAAATTTTTAGAATTTATTCCACTATGCATAGCCTATTTTACAGGTATTTATGTTTTTGTAAAAGGGTACAGACCCGCCCGGTTCTTTGTATTGGGATATAGCTTTCTGTTTATCGGATTTGTGGTAAAATCACTGACCAATTTGGGCATAATTGATTTTAAAACAATTGGCTATTACAGTCTTAGTGTCTGTTTTATTTTAGAGATGGTCTTTTTTGCACTTGCACTAAGTGATAAGGTAAGGATTTTGAAAAAACAAAAGGAAAAAGCGCAGCGCGAAACCATCAAACAACTGAAAGATAAAGAAACGCTTCGGGAATCCATTAACGCCCGACTAGAAGAGCAGGTACAAGAAAGAACACGCGAAGTAATTGAAAAGGTAAGCATTATTGAGCGGCAAAATAACGACCTGAACAAGGTTAA
>DASXMZ010000232.1:0-17445 GCA_036495385.1 Mucilaginibacter sp.
CACTCCAACTTATCTTTAAACGAAGATGCCAGCAATTCATATAATTTCTTTGGTGAACTTCCACCTGAAAGAGCCACCGAAAACTTGCCGTCTGCGGCAATAGCCTGATTAGCTATTTTAACAAAATGTGCCGCTAAAGCCGCAAGAACTTCGTCAGCTGTATTAAAGATATTTAGTTCCATATTTAGGTGTTGGGGATTGGAGATTAGCGGTTGGAGGTAAGAGATTAGTGATAGACTGCTTTTTATTACAAACTTCCGATAAGCGGTTCAACTAAACTCAAATCTCTAACCTCCAATCTCTATTTCCTATTTTTTAATCGGCAAAGTAAACCAGTTAAACCCATCGCGGGCTATCAATGCTTCGGCTGATTCCGGGCCCCATGAATCGGCTGAGTAGTTAGGGAAATTTAAACTTTTCTTGGCTTGCCATGTACTTAAAATCGGCATAATCAGTTCCCATGCAGCTTCTACCTGGTCGCCGCGCATAAATAGCGTTTGATCGCCCAGCATGGTATCCAGTATCAGGGTTTCATAGGCTTCGGGTGCCTGGGTGGTATAGGTGCCTTTATAGTCAAAAACCATATCAACCGTATTCAATACCATATCAAGCCCCGGCCGTTTTGCCTGTACTTGCAGGCGGATACTCATTTCTGGCTGTATGCTGATGATCAGCCTGTTTTGCTGCCAGCTTTCAGCGGCTTCCGTCGGGAATATTAAGTGCGGTACATCCCTGAACTGTATGGTTATCACAGATGACGACTGGTGCATACGTTTCCCGGTGCGCGCATAAAATGGCACTCCCTGCCAGCGCCAGTTATCAATAAAGAACTTCACGGCGGCAAAAGTCTCTGTATTTGATTCAGGATTTACTTTTGGCTCTTCGCGATAGCCCGGCACTTCTTTGCCCTGCATCCAGCCACTCGCATATTGCCCCCGTACCGCTGACATGCGTACATCATCCGGACCGAACTTGCGCATGGCTCTTAATACATCAACTTTACGGTCGCGAACCTCGTCGGCGTTGAAACTTACCGGCGGTTCCATGGCTATGTGGCAAAGCAGCTGCAATAAGTGATTTTGTATCATATCGCGCATAGCACCGGCGCCATCGTAATAGTCGCCGCGTTCCTCAACTCCCAATTGTTCGGTGACTGAAATCTGAACGTGTTCAATATAGTTACGATTCCACAGCGGCTCCATGATGGAGTTAGCGAAGCGAAAGGCCATGATGTTCTGAACAGTTTCTTTGCCAAGGTAGTGGTCGATACGATAGATCTGGCGTTCATCAAAAATACCTGACAGTAGTTTATTCAGTTCTTTTGCAGTTTCCAGATCGTGACCGAATGGTTTTTCTATGACTATGCGCACCCTTTTAGAATCTTCCGCGAGTTTTGCTTTTGATAAATTGGAGGCTATGATAGGGAAAAGATTGGGCGAAACAGCCAGGTAATAAATCACATTGGATTTCAGCTTCCATTCGGTATTATGCTTCTCAACGCGTTTCCCAAATTCCTTATACGTTTCAGCGTCTTTTATATCAGATACCTGGTAATAAATGTTTTTTGCGAATTCATCCCATTTTGCTTTCGCTGCTTTTCCGGTTCGTGAAAACTGGTTTATATCATTCAGTAAATTTTCTCTGAACTGATCGTCGGTGAGCTGTGTGCGGCCCGTGCCTATTATAGAATACTTTTCGGGCATCCATCCATCCAAAAAGAGATTGTAAAGGGCCGGGGCTATTTTTCTTGATGTAAGATCGCCCGTACCGCCAAAAATGACGAATATGGTAGGATCGGACTTTATATGCGTGCTCATGGTATGTTTTTAGGCTGATTGTTTAAATTTTATTTTTAATTGGTTGGTGATTTTTGAATTATTTCGTCGAGAATTGGTTTGGCCCACGACGGTGAATTTGCTTCAATAAAAATAACATTGTTGTTTTTGATAGTTAATAATGTTTTAAGAAAGGATAAATTACTATCCAGCGAAGAATCGACTATTTTTAAATTATCAAATTTGCTAAAGTGTTTCTTAAGTGTTACCAAACCTTGTTCAAAATTATATTTTATACTTTGCGGATCGATAAAATGACCTTTTTGAGCAATTCTTACCGCAACCCGGTCAGTTGAGGTTTCTATGTCCGGTAACAACAAATAAATTAAATTTGTTGTATAGCCTTTATTTTTAAAAAAGCTGATTCTATTTATTAAAAAATCATCTCTTAAATTACTCTCAACCGTTAAATCCTTTTTTTCTGCGATAGCAATTTCTTCTGTTTCCCAATAGGCTGAAGTTATCATCATTTCTATGCTTTCCTCGGGAACGTCCGGATATTGTTTTTCTTTCGCCGCTTTTACTTTATCTGCATCGAAAATCAATGCAGACTGGGAGGACAAAACGCTAGAATAGGTACTTTTACCTGCTCCGTTCGGGCCTGCAATTACCGTATAGTCAGGCATTTAAAAAATCTTTAAAACCGAGTATTCTCCAGCCTGACTACCCAATTTTATTAATTCTTTGTGACCATCTTTAAACTCATGAATAAACATGTCTGGTTCAACACATAGTTCATTTTTGTAAGAAAACCATGCGCCACTGTCTAAAGCTGTTTGTTTGGCCTTTAGTGCAACAGGCTTAACGAGTTTCTCAAATTCGTCATTATTCATGTCAAAGACTGATTTTTTCTCTGTTAGTGTTGCCATATTACAAATATATTGATATTAACAGCAGGTATTTCCTAATTAGTCGTGACTTTTTTCAACCCACTGCGTGTGGAATACACCTTCTTTTCCGATCAACTCGTATGTATGGGCGCCGAAATAATCGCGCTGTGCCTGGGTTAAGTTTGATGGCATTCTTTCACTGCGGAAAGCATCAAAATAGCTTAACGACGATGCATAGGCCGGCGCAGCAATGCCGGCGGCTATAGTTTTTGATAACACAGCCCTTGCACCGGGTACAGCAGCTGCAACCAAACTCTGTATATTTTTATCTAATAATAAATGAGCGAGACCGGCGTCTTTTTGATAAGCGCTAAAAATGTCATTCAGGAATTCAGACCGGATAATACAACCGCCGCGCCATATTTTTGCTATTTCACCAAGTTTAAGGTCATATTTATATTCTTCGGAAGCTCTTGCCAGCAGATGCATTCCCTGGGCATAGCTAATAATCATATTAAAATAAAATGCCTGCTCCAATTCGATTAGGAACGCTTCTTTATCAGCATCAAGCTGTATTGGATCTTTGCTGTATAAAGCGGCGGCCTGAACGCGCAACTGTTTGTATTTCGACAGATCGCGCATAGAAACCGCGGTATCAATGGTAGGAATCGGCGCCTGCAGGTCCATCGCAACCTGTGATGTCCACTTGCCGGTTCCTTTTGCTTTGGCTTCATCTTTAATGTCGTCAATCAGCAAATGGTTGGTGCCGGGAGCTTTGTATTTGAAAATATCCTTTGTAATCTCCAACAAAAACGACTTTAACCTGCCTTCATTCCATTTGGTGAATACCTCACCAATGGCAGCATTATCAAGTTTTAATCCTTTTTTTAGTATTTCGTAGGTCTCAGCAATCAACTGCATTATGCCATATTCAATACCATTATGCACCATTTTAACAAAATGCCCCGACGCACCAGGCCCTATGTAGGTAACGCAAGGAGCGCCATCAACCTTAGCTGCAATGGATTCGAGGATCGGCTTCATTACGTTATAAGCCTCTTTATCGCCCCCTGGCATCATGCTTGGGCCTTTACGTGCACCTTCTTCGCCGCCGGATATACCCATTCCGAAAAAATGGAAGCCTTTTGCTTCCAGTTCATCTACCCGGCGGTTAGTATCCGTAAAATGCGAGTTACCGCCATCAATCAAAATATCGCCTTTATCAAGCAAGGGAAGCAGTTCTCCAATTACATCATCAACAATTTTACCGGCGGGCACCAGCATCATAATTGCACGCGGGCTTTTGAGGCTTTTAACAAAAAGTTTTACATCACTAAAGCCTTTCAGGTTATGATGTGCGCTTTCTTTTTCAAGCAGTTCGCCCTTCGAAGCGTCGGTATCAAACCCGGCACCTTTTACGCCATGGTCGCCCATGTTAAGCAGCAGGTTGCGGCCCATGGTACCAAGGCCAATCATTCCGAAATCGTATTTATCTGGTGTAGCGCTCATTTTAAGTTTGGTTGGTTTTCCTTTTTTAGTTTTTCAAGTATTTTTTTTGTGGACTCAAAATCGGTATGATGAAAAGCCCGGATGCCCAGTTTTTGCGCGGCATTCGCAAACATTGTCCTATCATCAAAATAAACACACTGGCCGGGTTGTGCCAGTGCTACGCCCATTGCGAGCTTAAATATGGCAGGATCTGGTTTGCGTAATTTGACCTCGCACGAGGATATAAAGGCATCAAAACATTCATGAAGCTTGAATTTTTTGACCCGGTAGTCATTTAGTTCCTTTCCTTCATTATTGATCGCAATAATGCGGAAACCACAGTCCTTTTTCCATTCTTTAAGCCACTGTAACATGCCCGGAAGTTCCACACTTTGTTTAAACATAAACTCTTTAAAATCCTCCCTGGCAAAATCGCGCGGACGGTTATATACTACCGTATCAAGATATTCATCTAAAGTTATGCTCCCGGTTTCATACACATTAAATATGAAAGTATGGAGGTCATCTACTTCTGCATAATCCAGGTCGAATAGCCTTGCCGCTTCTTCGCGGGATTCATGGCCCCATCCGTTGGTCAGCAGTACGCCTCCTATATCAAAAAAGAGAATCTTTACCGATGTAGCTTCCAACTTCTTTAAACTTTTGCTTTTTGATCCTCAATGGCTTTCAACAATTTTTCAAAAGGTTTATTAAATTTATCAATGCCCTCATCTTCTAATTGCTGCGTGATCTGATCAATATCAATACCCGCTTTTTTCAATCGGTTTAATGTTTCAGTTGCTT
This sequence comes from Mucilaginibacter sp., assembly GCA_036495385.1. Lineage (GTDB taxonomy): Bacteria > Bacteroidota > Bacteroidia > Sphingobacteriales > Sphingobacteriaceae > Mucilaginibacter. Next base: position 4,958 of record DASXMZ010000232.1, read on the forward strand.
TGTCTAAACCATCTTCTAAGGTGTTAGCTGCTATTCCGTGATCGCGGAAAGCTTCAATGGTTTCCAATGGAACTGTGTCAACAGTATCAGCGCCGATCAGGGCTTCAACGTATTTTGTGTCTTTGAACGATGGGTTCTTGCTGCTGGTACTTGCCCATAACAAACGCTGTGGTTTTGCGCCTTTTGAAGCCAGTTTTTCCCAGCGCGCACCAGTGAACACTCTTTTATAAATTTCGTATGCTTTTTTTGCTGATGCGATAGCTACTTCACCTTTTAAATCACCTAATCCTTTTGCATCAAGCATCGGATCAACCAATACGTCTATGCGGCTCAAAAAGAAACTGGCAACTGATGAAATATGGCCGATTGAGTGGCCTGCAGCTAAGTGATCTTCCAGGCCGGCGATGTAAGCTTCGGCAACTTCCTTATAACGTGGTAAGCCAAACAACAGGGTTACATTTATATTTATCCCGGCTGCGATTGATTTCCTGATAGCTTCAAGACCGGGTTTTGTTCCAGGAATTTTAATCATTACGTTTTTACGGTCTACCGCTTTCCAAAGCTGAGCTGCCTGTTTCGTAGTTCCTTCAGCATCAAGCGCCAGGAAAGGCGATACTTCCAAACTTACAAAACCATCGCCGCCTTTAGCCTCATCATAAACACCTTTGAAAACATCTGTCGCGTTCTTGATGTCGGTAATTGCCAGGCCGAAAAATATTTCCTCGTTGGTTTTATCACTCTCGGATAAGGTGCGGATATCATCGTCATAATCCGAGCTGCTGGTGATGGCTTTCTCAAAAATCGCCGGGTTCGAGGTTACGCCTCTAACGCCATCCTCATCAATCAATTTTTTCAGGTTTCCCGATTTTATGATTTCACGGTCTATAAAATCCAGCCAGATACTTTGACCAAAGCTGTGTATTTGTTTTACTCTGTTAGTTGCCATTATTTTAATATTTAGTTATTCAATTTGAGTTCAGTGCTTCAGCAAATCTACAGCCGATTCAAAGCAATTGTATCATTTACGGGTAATTATTACGCCATTAAAACTTCCACATCAAAGCCCATAAACAAACCGCTTTCTATTACGCCGGTAATGGATTTTATCTTTACTTCCAGGTCGGCGGGTATTTCGTCAAACATCGCATCCAATATCAAATTGCCGTTCTCGGTAATTACCGGGCCATCCTTACCTTTTGCGGGGCGCAACGTGAGATTCCTTGCTCCAATGCCTTTTAGTTTCTCCTCCACATATAATAAAGCCTGTGGGAAAACCTCTATCGGTATTGGAAATTTGGTGCAAAGTTTATCAACCAATTTGCTTTCATCAATAATGATATAGCTCTTGGCGCTGGATGCCATCATCAGTTTTTCCTTAAACATAGCCCCACCTCGGCCTTTGATCAGGCTGCGATTTGGGTCAACCTCATCGGCGCCATCGAACAGCCAATCCGGCCTGTGCTCAAATAGGGTTGTTAATGGCACGCCGAAGTGGCTGCACATCATGCTTAGTTCGATAGACGTTGCAATAGCCTTTATATTTAGCTTTTCCGCTTTTACCCTTTCGGCAATGGCGGTCAAAGCCAAAAAGGATGTTGAACCCGAGCCAACACCAATCACATCGCCATCCTTAACCTTTTCGGCAATTTGAAGTGCCACCTTTTGCTTGGCTTCACGATTGATAATCGTGTCCGTCCAAGCAAGGTTTGTTATTATATCGCTCTTCCAGTTCATGTGCCCCTGGCCCCCTAAAGGGGGAACCTTTTAGTTAATTAATTTGTGCCCCCTAGCCCCCTAAAGGGGGAACAAATTGATTAGTCGTTTGTATTTAATTCATTTACAATCTGTTTGTTCTCCAATTTGCAATTCAAAAGCCCCCTTTAGCGGGTGGGGGGCCTTGCCTATAACAACGCCTTTGCCCTTTTTACTACATTATCAACGGTAAATCCAAAATGTTTGTACAAGTCATCTGCCGGAGCTGATTCACCAAAGGTGGTCATGCCTAACATATCGCCTTCGTCGGTGGTATATTTGTGCCAGCCCATAGGTGACGCCATTTCAACTGCCAAACGTTTTTTATATTTTTTAGGGAACACTTTCTCTTTATAAGCGGCATCCTGTTTTTCAAACAACTCCCACGATGGCATACTTACTACACGGGTTGAAATGCTTTCTGCTTCCAGCTTAGCCTGTGCATCCATAATTAAAGCAACTTCCGAGCCTGTCGCTATCAATATCAAATCCGGATTTTTGCTGGCTTCTGACAAGATGTATGCGCCTTTAGCCAGGTTGGTTGCCTTGCCGTATTTATCCTGGTCGATGATGGGTAATCCCTGGCGGGTAAATACCAATAGTACCGGACCACCTTTGTGCTCAACCGCTACTTTCCATGCCTGTACCGATTCGTTAGCATCGGCAGGGCGGATAACCGTAATCCTTGGTATTGAGCGAAGTGAAGCCAACTGCTCAACCGGCTGGTGTGTAGTTCCATCTTCGCCTAAGCCAATACTGTCGTGTGTATAAACAAATATTGGGCTTATTTGCATGATGGACGCCAAACGAATTGGCGGACGCATATATTCCGAGAACATGAGGAATGTTGCACCAAAAGGAATAACGCCTGCAGTTAAAGACATCCCAACCAGCGCCGAACCCATGGCGTGCTCACGGATACCAAAGTGAAAATTACGGCCGCCTCTGTTTTCGGAGGTGAATGAATCAAATGCTTTTAAGTTAGTTTCTGTAGAGGGCGCCAAATCGGCTGCACCGCCTATCAGGTAAGGTATCTTTGCAGCCAGGGCATTTAACGCCTTGCCCGATGCTACACGCGTTGCAACTTTAGGATCGGTCGCTTTGTACACCGGAAGATCATCAGCCCAGCCTTTAGGCAATTCACCTTTAACAGCCAATTCATATTCTTCGGCCAATTCAGGGTATTGCGCTTTATAATCGCTGAATAATTTATTCCATTTTGCTTCTTTATCGATGCCTTTTTCGCCTGCCTTGTGATAGTAATCTTTTACCTCATCAGGCACATAGAATGATTTTTCTGGATCAAAACCAAAGAATTTTTTAACCAATTTTACTTCGTCAGCGCCAAGCGGTGAACCATGTGATCCTGCAGTTCCTGATTTGTTGGGACTGCCATAGGCTATCAGTGAACGCACCCTTATCAACGATGGTTTTTGCGTTTCGGCTTTAGCATTTGTGATTGCCAGTTCCAAAGCGTGAACATCATTAACATCCGGCAAATTCTGAACATGCCAGCCGTATGATCTGAAACGTTCACTCACGTCTTCGTTAAAGGTAATGTCTGTTGAACCTTCTATAGAGATATGGTTATCATCATACAAATAAATAATGTTCCCCAGTTCCAAATGGCCGGCAAGTGACGCCGCTTCAGATGTTACGCCTTCCATCATGTCGCCATCGCTGCAAATTGCATATATATGGTAGTTGAATAAATCAAAGCCTGGTTTATTGTAACGTGCCGCCAGATGTTTTTGTGCGATGGCAAAGCCGATACCATTGGCAAAGCCCTGGCCCAGCGGGCCGGTGGTTACGTCAATTCCCGGACACAAGCCGTATTCAGGGTGACCTGCGGTTTTACTGTTTAACTGCCGAAAAGCCTTTATATCATCTAAACTAAGATCATAACCAGTAAGGTATAAAAAGTTGTACTGCAAAATACAGGCGTGACCGCATGATAAAATAAACCTGTCGCGGTTTGCCCAATGCGGATTTTTAGGATTATAATTTAAAAATTGTGTCCAAAGTACGTGACCCATCGGTGCAAGTGCCATTGCTGTTCCAGGGTGGCCTGAATTTGCTTTTTGTACCGCGTCGGCAGATAATACTCTTACTGTGTTAATTCCTAAAGTTTCTATGTTTTGCGTGGTTAAATTCATCTTTTTTTATGTGTTAATAATTTAGTTATATAAGTTAAGCTACCGGTTCAGGCTCAGGAGTTTCATCCTTAACCCACAGCCTTGCGCCACCTTTAATTCCATCGGCGTTTGTCACTATTTTCATGTTTTTGTCCAATTTGAAAGTTAATTTACTGGAGTTGCCACCGCCTATGTATAAGTAATCGTAGTTAAAAACAGTTTTCAAAACTTCGAAAACTTTTTCCATTCTTTTATTCCATTTTTTAATGCCTTCTTTTTCAATGGCCACCTGACCGATGTATTTATCATAGGATTTATATTTACTAAAGGGTTGATGCGCAAATTCGAGATGGGGTAACAAATTACCATCCGATAACCATGCCGTACCAAAACCGGTTCCCAATGTAATCACCAATTCAAGGCCCTTTCCGCTTACTACGCCTAATCCCTGCATATCTGCATCATTAACCACCCGTGCGGGTTTCCCCAATATTTCTTCCAATCTTTTGGCAAAGTCTGTATTTTCCCATAGGCTTGTATCCAGGTTGGGAGCGGTTTTAACCACACCATTTTTGATATACCCCGGAAAGCCCACCGATATTTTATCATATTCAGGAAATGCCTTTACAAGAGTTTTTATGGCTTTTAGAACATTCTCCGGCGATGCCGGATACGGTGTGGCGATTTTTTCATAATCCATCGTGAGCTCTCCCTTTTGATTTAAAACAGTGGCCTTGATGTTTGAACCTCCAATATCGATAGAAAGGATTTTTAGTTTAACGGGAGTTGTTTTCATTAAAATGGATTGAAAGGAGTACGTATTGATGAAATAGATTTACAAGGTAAATATCTGAATTTAACAGTCAAAAACATTAATAATTAAGCAGTATAATAAAAGGCGAAATAAACAATTTATGATCAACATTTAGCCTAAATAATTAATTTTTTTTTTGGAATTACATGTTTCTTGCCATTTAATGGCAAATTGTGGGCAAAATAGTTCCAAAATACGTCGGGAAATGAGGCTTTAATAAGAAAATTGAGCAATTACCTTATTTTTTGTACTCGTATAAGGTTATTTCGGGTGTAGATTGCAGCGGTTGGGGTGGTAGGCAGTAGTTTTTTATAAATTGATCCCTGTCAAAACTGTAGAATGCGTTCTTCATTAAAGCAACTTCTTTGTTTTTATAGAGCCGGGCAATGTCATTATATTGTTTTATTCCCTCTTTTTTATTTTTTAAAAAAAGCTGTAAAAATGCTTTGGCTATTTTATTTGAGACGGAATTTTGATTGGATTTTATTAAAACATCATACCAGGCATCGGCTTCTTTATATTTTAGCATAGCCTCCGATTTCTGGCCGCGTTTTTCAAGTATGTAAGCCTGCATGCAAATTAGTTGTGGATCTGTGGTGTGCAGCTTCATTGCGGCTGTTAACTCTTCCAAAAGTTGATCATTTTCACCGAGATTACATAATAGTGAAACTTTATTTATATGAGCGGTAAAATATGTGGAATCTAATGAAATTGCCTGGTTGAGGAGCGCGATTGATTTTCTTATTGAATCCTGGTCAAAGCTGAAATTTTGAAATAGAATTATTGCACTTGCGTTAAGCTCAAATGCAGATTTAGGCACGATAGCTTTCCTCCTGGCCTGCGGAAATATCGATGAAATAGTAATGAATACAAAAAAAAATAACAATATATTACCTTTCATATAAATATTCCACAGTTATATGTCAATCAATAGCTTTTTGCACCATGGGGATTGTGTCAAAATTAGATTGTAAAGTAAAATAAGCAAAATAATGCCTATATACGGCTTTTGCGGGCACAATGTTTAAAAATGATGATTTGTTAACAACTGCTTTTAATAGATTTTAAACATGAATTTTCCAATAAAAATTAAAAAAGAGTATATTTTTTTCGGTAAACTTTTATATTTGCGGCACACTAAAAGATATAAAATGAACCCAACCGAAGAAGCCAATGCAGAAGGTCACTACCTGTTAATAACTGTCGCTGTTATTATAGGTGTAACCGGTGTTTACCTGCGTTTTGCTGATTTTCAATACAGCAACATAATTGCCAACGTTTTATTAATTCTTGGAGTAGCTGTTGCTTTGAAAGCTGTATTTGCCATCCTGAAATAAAGATTTAGACATCATTTAGTTTGACGTTTTTTACTTTGGACTTAAGACTCAGAACTGAAGACTAGTTCTCTTGCTTTGGTCTGTATTTCGATTCGTTTAGTATTTGCTGGGCGTTATTGTCGGCCATTAACTCAGGAAGCGTAACCTCAGGATGCTTATCCATATATTGTCTTACTATCTGCCAGCCGGTCCAAACTGCAAGTTTAGGAGCTGATTCATTCTTTTCACCCAGTCCGGGCGTAAAAGGTGCTTCGGTCAGATATTTTTGAATGGTGGGATAATCGCTGTTGTACAGTAAGTTTTGATCTAAAAAGAACGCCCAGATATCCGATTTAAAGTCCTCGCACCATTTTAGTTGTGCTGTGGTATAGCCAATTTTGGTTGTATCGCTAACATCAGGTAAAATCTGATCCATAAAATACATGATCTTGCCATTGTATATCATTTTTGAAAGCAGCGTTTTATTGCTGTCGCTTTCCGGGAACATATCTTCGCGGGCCATGCCTTCAACCACGCGCGGGGCGATGTTGGCCTTATCAAAAAATCGTGACATGTAATGCGGCCAGGCCGCGGTAAGCGAGGGATAAAACCTGGAATTGCCTCCTAAAAAAAGATCTATCCCGACACCAACGTAGTTATTTCCGATACTTATTTGCGTCGCAAACCCCGAAACATAGGTATAAACTGCCGGCAATTTTTTTTGCGGGAAGTAATATTTTATGTGTTTAAAAGCGTCGCTGAGGTCGGCCTGCGGTTTGTCGACATTTGGATAAATGGAGTCTACATCGTGCTTCAGGACGTTCCAGTCTTTGGTCGCAAAAACTCTCCGCAATAAAGCAAAATAGGCGGTATCCCTTGTATTGATGTCATTATCCTCCAAAAGCATTGCGATATAGTCGTGATAAAAAACGCCGTATTTATTTTGCAGGTAGGCAGCCTGCTGCACCATTGGTTTTGTATTCATGGCGTAAAATTCTTTATCAAACCGCTCAATTTTTACATTTACAGGTATATTGCTTACATCAATCTTTTTGCTGCGACCGCATGCGCTCAATAACAGACTGATAAGAAAAAATAAATAAATTTGCTTTGTTTTGTTTGGAACGATCATTTTTTATCCTTTGGGCAAAAATAATTTTTTATTTGTATTAAACACCTTAAACGATACATTTCAACCGTTAGTTGTAGGTACCCTTTAAATTCAACTATTTAATAATGAAGATTGCGTTAGCACAACTTAACTACCATATAGGCAATTTCGATTCAAATACTGCCAAAATTATTGATCATATTCAAAAAGCCCATAAAAACGGCGCCGACCTTATCGTGTTCGCAGAATTGTGCGTCTGCGGCTATCCATCCCGCGATTTTTTGGAGTTTGATGAGTTTATTGATCTCTGCGAAATCTCGGCGCAAAAAATTGCTAAAGAATGTACTGACATTGCGTGCATTATTGGTCTGCCTACGCCGAACCATCGTTCGGAAGGGAAAGAGCTAAATAATTCAGCTTATTTCATTGAGAATGGTAAAGTTAAAGCGATAGCAAATAAAGCATTGCTCCCCAACTACGATATATTTGACGAATACCGTTATTTTGAACCAGCTAACGAATTTAATTGTATTGAATTTAAAGGGCTTCGCATCGCGTTAACTATTTGTGAGGACCTGTGGAATACAATTGAAAATCCGCTGTATGTAACCAGGCCGATGGATATTTTAATGCAGCAGCAACCCGATGTAATGATCAATATAGCCGCTTCGCCATTCGCCTACAACCACGACGAGGTGCGCATTTCAATCTTAGGCGATAACGCCATGCGATATCAGCTTCCGCTGTTATATGTAAATAATGTAGGCGCGCAAACCGAACTGATTTTTGACGGAGGATCGCTTGTTTTTGATAATACCGGCAAACTTATTGATGAAATGCCTTATTTTGAAGAGAACGTGGCTTATTACGATCTGAACGACAAGGGCGCGATAACTTTTCAACATACCTCAACGCTCAAAGCCGAGAGGGAAAGCGATATTGAACAGATACACAAAGGGATTATACTGGGGATAAAGGACTATTTTTATAAATCGGGCTTTAAACAGGCGATACTCGGCCTGTCTGGCGGTATCGATTCAGCTGTGGTTTGTGCCCTGGCATCCGAGGCACTTGGACCTGAAAACGTGATGGCAGTATTATTACCATCCCGTTTTTCGAGCGATCACTCTATAAAAGATGCAGAAGACCTTGTAAAAAACCTGGGATGCATGCATGAAACCGTTCCGATAAAAGACATTACCGAAGCCTTTGAAAACACGCTAAGCCCACAATTTAAGGGCCTTCCATTTAATATTGCCGAAGAAAATATACAATCGCGCAGCAGGGCAGTATTATTGATGGCGATGTGCAATAAATTCGGATACATTTTATTAAACACCTCTAACAAAAGCGAGGCAGCCGTTGGCTACGGAACCTTATATGGCGATATGTGCGGCGGAATTTCTGTAATTGGCGATGTTTACAAAACGCAGGTTTTTGAATTGGCAAGGCACATTAACCGTGAACGTGAAATAATTCCTGAAAATTCCATCACTAAACCGCCATCTGCTGAGTTGCGACCCAACCAAAAAGATACGGATTCATTGCCCGAATACGATATCCTCGATAAAATAATAGCTGAATATGTGGAAGGGCGCACTTCTTCGGCCGGCATTATTAAAATGGGGTATGATGAAAAAACGGTCCGCCGTGTAATCAGGCTTATCAACCTGGCCGAGCACAAACGTTACCAAACCCCGCCAATTTTAAGGGTTTCGCCCAAAGCTTTTGGTATGGGACGCCGTATGCCGATCGTGGGGAAATATTTATCTTAAACGTCCATTTTTTATTAAAAAAATATTACATTGGGAATTAAACCTTTTGTAAATTCGCTTGTCCAAATAAATATCAGGGGGTAAATATCATGAAAAGAACGATCTATTTTTTTCTTACAGCATTAATTTTGGCGGCATTTTCAGCTTGTTCAAGTTATAATTATAATTATTATACCGCAGCGATTAACAAAACCAATTTAAGCGGCTATAATACGTTTGCGTGGAATACAAGTCCGAACGAAATTAAAGGCAATGAGGAATCAAGCAACGATCTCGCTGATTCAAAAATCAGGGAAGCTGCAACTGCAGCCCTTATTTCAAAAGGCTTAAAACTGACCCAGAATACTCCGGACCTGGTAATCGGTTATACTGCTAAGGTTGGTACAGGTACCAGGACTCACTTTTATTACGGCGGTTACTATGGCGGTTATTATGGTTGGGGTCATGGTTGGGGCTGGGGCGGATATGGCTGGCGGGGCGGTTGGGGATACCCATATTATTATGGCGCACCATATTACCCTGCATATGCAGAGAAAGAACATTACAAAGAAGGTACGTTAACGATCGATCTTATCGACACACATACCGGCAAGATTGTTTGGCGTGGATTTGGAGTTGGCGAAGTACATAAAGACACAAAAAAAACAATTAAACATTTACCAAAAGTGGTTGACGGTGTGCTTGCACAACTGAAACTAACCCCTGGAAAAGTAAAATCATCTTATTAACCCGAAAGAAAATTTTTAATCCCTTTCCCTAAGGATATATTTTTTAATACGTTGAATAAAAACCTCGCCCCACGGTGAGGCTTTTTATTTTATAGTTTTGCCTTACACAACAGGCAAGCTACCCGGTTTGCCATTACTTACCATAAATTAATCGCGTAAAGATTTCGTAAACTGGAAGTATCGACGGAAAATATTTTTAAAAAAATATTTTCCAATGTCGAAATGGAAAATTATATTTGAAAAATATTTTCCATCGGGATGAAAGAACAGATCATTAAAGAACAGATCATTGAAACTTCGCTAAAACATTTTCTTGCCGATGGTATACGGAGTAATACCATGCAAAAACTCGCTGCAGCAATGGGTATTTCCACAAAAACTATGTACAAGTTTTTTGTTGATAAAGAAGCGCTGCTTGAGGAGTGTTTAAAAATTCATTACAAAGGTGCCGGTAACGAGTTGCTGGATTTGATTGACGGAACGGCTAACCCAATTGTATCGTTGTGGAATATCTACTCAAAAACGGTAGAACTGGATTTTGGAGTTAATCATGCATTTTACCATGACCTTAATTACTATTATCCCGAATTACAGGATAAAATAATAAAGCAGTACGTCAGCAACACCACCACAATTATAACCGGCATCATAAAGCAGGGCATAGAAGAGGGATATTTTTTGAGCTATTTGCAACCGTCGGTGGTGATGGAAGTGTCAGCCGTTTTATACGCTTCGGTAACTCGCTACAACTCGTACGAAAAATCCGGCCTTAAGCCGGAAGATCTTTTTAACCATACCACCACCATTTATTTGAGGGGGATTTGTACCGATAAAGGCTTAAAAGTAATGAACCAATTAAACGAGTTAACCAACTAACATATATGAAACGTATTACATCCACTATTTTACTCATCTGTTCGTGCCTTTCTTGTGCTTCGGCGCAATCAGTCGATACACTCAACTTAATGCCACGTCCTCAATCCGTTAAACTTCAAAGCGGCAGGTTTGCAATTACCAATCAATTTACCATCGGCGTTAAAGGGCCTGCGAGCGTGAAACTCACCGCTGCAGTTAACGGGTTTTTAAGGCAACTGGGTAAACGCACCAATCTTTATTTTCCGCAGGAATTTATTACAGCTGCCGATAATCAGCCCGGTGCATCATTATATGTTACCTACGGGAAAAGTATCGAACCGGTTATTGGAATGGATGAAAGCTACACCCTGAATATATCAGCTTATAAAATTTCCCTTAATGCCACAACCGACATTGGTGCACAAAGAGGTTTAGAGACGCTTTACCAGTTGATAACTCCGGGTAAAATCTCGTTTTATTGTCCATCAGTTGATATCAGTGATAACCCCCGGTTTAAATGGCGCGGGCTTATGATAGATGTGGCCCGTCATTTTATTCCGTTTGAAGTTTTAAAACGGAATATCGATGCTATGGCCATTGTTAAAATGAATGTGCTGCACCTGCACCTTTCAGACGATGAAGGGTTCCGGGTAGAGTCGTTCGCTTATCCATTGCTTCAGCAAAAAGGTTCGAACGGTCAATACTACAGCCAAAATCAAATAAAGGAACTGGTGACCTACGCACATGAAAGAGGGATCATCATCGTGCCTGAATTCGACTTGCCGGGACACTGCTCAAGTATTCTTGCGGCTTACCCTTTCCTTGCAAGCTATCCTTCAAACTATAAGCCTTCCAAACGTTACAAGCTCGACTCAATAAAGAACATGGGAATGATGAAGATAATGCAATTGATTAGCCAAACACCTACTCCAACTATCGACCCGGCAAAAGAAAGTACTTATATTTTTTTCGACCGTTTTTTAAAGGAAATGAGTACTCTTTTTCCTGATGCTTATTTTCACGTTGGTGCCGATGAAAATAACGGCGTTGCATGGAAGCAAAATCCAACGATCGTAGCTTTTATGAAAGCAAAAGGTATGAAAAATACGGACGATCTTCAGGCGTACTTTGTTAAAAGGATGTACCTGATCGCAAAAAAATACAATAAACGTTTGATTGGCTGGGAGGAGGCGTTCAACCCATCGCTTCCGGAAGATGTAATAGTACAAAAATGGAAACCGGTTGTTGTTGACACTTTATCTGCTAAAATTATGCGCCATAATAACCAGATCATTGTTTCTAACGGATATTACCTTGATTACTTTTTACCGGCTTACATTCATTATCTGAATGACCCTGTTTCGCCAAATGTGACACCTGCTGATGCAAGTAAAGGTATTCTTGGAGGTGAGGCGGCATTGTGGGCGGAGTTGGTTGATGGCGATAATGAAGAGATCCGTGCATGGCCGAGGACAGCTGCAATTGCCGAAAGACTGTGGTCGGCAGCCAATGTGAAGGATGTTGATGATATGTACCGCCGCTTATGGGCAACTGATTTTGAGCTGAATGACCGGGCAGTTAACGAATATAGCAATTATATAAAAGCGCAGGCAAGATGGGTAAACGACGGAGATTTAAACGCCGCAACTACACTTACCAATGTCTATGTTCCGATAAAGGGATATAAGCGTTTAATGAGCGGTATGTTTACACCTGGTTTGGAGCTTCCAAACTTATCGTCGCCGTTGGTAAACATTGCTGATGTTGCACATTCAGAATCTGAAACCCGCTGGTATTTTAGGAAACTTGTAGCATCGTATCTAAGTAATCACGATTCGACAACCCGCAATCAGATAAAATCGCAATTACTTAAATGGCAAAATAATAAAAGCAGGTTTGATGCTGTTGCGGCTAATTCGCCTTATTTACAAACGATAACTGATTTATCGGATAATCTTTCCCAGGCAGCAGCAATCGGTTTGCAGGCGTTAAGTGGCGAAGG
>DASXMZ010000233.1:0-5460 GCA_036495385.1 Mucilaginibacter sp.
TCGTTGCATTTAGCGCTAGCGTAGGTCGACGCGATTGCTTCGTTCCTCGCAATGACAAGTCGTAAGTTATTCATTATCAATAATAAAAAAGTCGTTCCCGTTTTTTCAGCGGCTGCCCTGATGGAGCACTATCCATGACCACCCCTTTTATTTTAGATAAACAAAAAATCCTGGTTACAATACAGGATTAATTATTGAATATCAAAACCTTTTACCTTTCGCCTTTAACCTCCCCTCAGTATCCCACCGTAAACCTCTCCCTTATATGTTTGGGATTCTCAATTTCATCCAAAACGGCCACGGCGTAATCTTCCATTGATATAAAACTCTTCCCTTGAGCGTCCGTTATCAACTGGTTAGTGCCGGTACGGAAGTTTCCGGTACGTTCGCCGGGAGCTATTTCTGCCGCGGGACTAAGGTATGTCCATTCAATATCCTTTTCTCTTTGGTAAATTTTTAATGCTTCGCGCTGGGCCAGGGCGGCATCCAGGTAGTCGGGAGGGAAATTCGGCGTATCAACCAATTGAACTCCTGGTGAAACTTCCAGACTACCTGCACCACCTACTATAATCAATCTTTTTACGTGTGCTTGTTTCATGCCATTCAACAGCGGAACGGTAATTTCAGCAAATGTTGATGGCAGAGCGCCATGCGTGTAATTGTACGCACAAACAACAGCATCGTGGTTAAAGGTACTTGCTTCTACATCCTGCGTTTTAAATAAGTCGCCCTTTGCCACTCTCAAGTGCGGTTTCTCCCCGGTATATCCTTCGGGGTGTCGTACAATTGCAGTGACTTCATGGCCGCGGTTCAACGCTTCGTTAACTATCCGGCTTCCAATACGTCCGCTGGCACCAAAAATTGCTATTTTCATAATTAACTAAAAGCTTTAAACCCATTAAATGTTTGGTTTTTAATAAAAAAATCGGGCTATATGAAGCACTGTCACGAAACACCAAAAACATTTTTAACGTTAAATAATGTTTAAAAAAATGATTTATTTATGATTACTTTGAAACCTTGAATTTTCTCAGAAACAGTATAAACTAAATGCAGCTTACAAGGTTAGAAATTAAGGGGTTTAAGAGTTTTGGTGATAAAATTACCATAAATTTTAATGAGGGGGTGACGGCTATTGTGGGCCCAAACGGCTGCGGAAAATCAAATGTAGTTGACTCCATCCGTTGGGTACTTGGCGAGCAAAGCACGCGCATGCTCCGGTCTGAGAAGATGGACAACGTGATATTTAACGGCACCAAAAGCCGTAAATCGGCTAACCTGGCCGAAGTATCACTAACCTTTGATAACACGAAAAATATCCTGCCAACCGATTTTTCACAAGTTACTTTAACACGAAAACTGTATCGTACAGGTGAAAGCGAATATCGCCTGAACGATGTTCAGTGTCGGCTAAAAGATATTACCGATCTTTTTTTGGATACCGGTATCGGCGCTGATTCGTACTCAATAATTGAGTTAAAGATGATCGATGAGATCATCACTAACAAAGAAGGATCACGCCGCAATTTATTTGAAGAAGCATCGGGCATTTCTAAATATAAGTTACGTAAAAAGCAAACTTTTAATAAATTAAAAGATACCGAAGCCGACCTTGAACGTGTACAGGACTTACTATTTGAAATAGAAAAAAATCTTAAAACACTCGAGAGCCAGGCAAAAAAAACGGAACGATATTATCGCATAAAAGAGCAATATAAATCGCTGAGTATAATGCTTGCCAGTTTCCGTTTGGTTTCCTTCAGCGAATCATTGGTTAAAATTGAAGACCAGGAGCAAAAACATCATTTAGAAAAAGCCGGCATAGTAAGCCAGATCGACAGCTTCGAAGCCGTTGTCCAGCAACAAAAACTGGATATTATTGCCAGGGAAAAAAATCTTTCAGTTCAGCAAAAAGCCACCAATGAATATGTATCAAAAATAAGGGCTTACGAAAGTGAAAAGAAGCTAAAAAATGAGCAGCTAAAATTTCAACAGGATAAAGACACCAGGTTAAGTGAAGAGTTAGAAAGGGACATGGCCCAGCTAAGCCAGGTACTTTCGAGCATAAAACGCTTAACAGAAGAAAAAGCTTCGGATGACGAAACACTCGAAACACTGAAGGAACAATTAACCGACCTGAGAGAAAACGTTAATGAATTACGATCAAAAGAATCGTCGTCAAAAGGCGAATTAAGCGAACTGGCGAACATTAACACCCGTCTGCAAAACCAGCTTTATAAAGCCGGGAAAGATATTGACATCCTTCAAATTCAGCAGCAATCGCTGGAGCAGGAAAGTGAACGGAATACGGAAGATGCTTCAACTAAACAAGCTGAACTCTTCCAATTCAACGATGTTGTTGAACAATTAGAGCACCGTGTTGAAGTTGCAGAAGACGAATTACAGACGATAGTTGATTTTGAAGCTAATTTGCAGGAACAAATCGTTTCAACTGAAGGCGAGCTTAATGAGGTGCAGGAAATTGTTGTGAGGGAAAGCCGGAAACTTGATGCAAAACAAAACGAATATAATCTGACCAAAAGTCTTGTCGATAACCTTGAAGGCTTCCCTGACTCCATCCGGTTTTTAAAGAAAAATAATATCTGGGCCGAAAACACTTATCTTTTAGGGGATATATTATTTTGTAAGGAAGAATTCAGGGTGGCCGTTGAAAGCTTTCTTGAACCGCTGCTGAACCATTACATCGTCGACTCGTACGATGAAGCAATAACTGCCATCAATTTATTAAGTTATGCCGCGCAGGGCCGGGCCAAGTTTTTCATCTTAAACAATTTTGACGATGACGAATATCTTCAACCCCAGTCTCATATTGAATCGGAAATTTTAAAAAGGGCCGGGGCAATACTTGCTTTAAAAGTTGTAGAAGTAGAAAGCCGTTATCAAAAATTATGTAATTACCTGTTATCCAACGTTTATTTAGTAGACGACGAAGATGACGAGGATATTAATAATTTCGAACTGCCCAAAGGTGCTGTTGTAATAGGGAAAAGCGGCAAATTTAACAAGTCTAAATTTAGAATGGCAGGCGGTTCGGTTGGAGTTTTCGAGGGCAAACGCATTGGCCGTACTAAAAATCTTGATAATCTTTCCCAGGAAATTAAGGAACTTGAAGAAAATGTAAACAACCTAAAGAGCCGCGTTGAAGAATTGCAGGGCAACCTTTCGGATTTAAAATCGTCCGGAAGGGAATTGCAAATAAAAATAAAACAGAAGGAAATTAATCAATTAAATACCGAATTGATTACGGTTAAAACCCGGCAGGAGCAATATCAGAATTTTATGAACAGCAGCATAAACCGGAAGGATGATATTGCACGTAAAATAATTGCTATAAAAGGCGAAATTCAAAATTTACTGCCGCAGCTTGAGGAACTAAAAACTCAAAAGCAAATACAAAGTGATTTACTGGCCGATAAGCAGGAGAATTTCAATGAGCTGAATGAATATGTGACTGTTGAATCGAATAAGTTTAACCAGGAAAATATTCGTTTTCATCAGCAGCAAAACAAAGTATCCGGCTTAGCCAAAGACCTCGATTATCTTGAAACCCAACAAGAAAACCTTGATAGCCGGATAGTTAAAAATACTACCGAACTTGAGCAGGTAAAAACGGCCATACGGGACTTTCTGATGCTTGCGGACACTTCGGACGATGATTTACAGGAAATGTATAATCAAAAGGATGAGTTGGAAAGAGCAACCCAGTTGGCGGAGCAGGAATATTATGATTGGAGAGGGAAAATAACAACCACCGAAAATGAAATTACTGCTTTACGGCGTAAAAAGGACAATGCCGAAATTATAGAAAATGAGCTGAAAGATCAGCGCAATAACCTTAAATTAGAATTAAACGCACTTAAGGAAAGATTATCGGTTGAGTTTGGTGTTGACATCAATGAGTTGCCTGAAACTGAAACCACCGGAGATGAAAACGAACAGGATGTACGCGAAAAAACGGAAAAGTTAAAAAGGCAGTTGGACGACTTTGGGCCAATTAACCCAATGGCGGTTGAGGCTTATAACGAAATGAACGAGCGGCATAATTTTATACTGGTGCAGAAAAAGGATTTAAGCGACGCAAAAGAATCATTATTAGCAACCATACAAGAAATTGACGACACCGCCAGGGAGAAATTCATGTCATCATTCGTTTTGGTTCGGGAAAATTTCATAAAAGTATTCCGTTCCTTATTTAATGAGGAAGATTCGTGCGACCTTATACTTACCGATCCGCAGCATCCGCTTGAATCGGATATAGAAATATTGGCAAAACCAAAAGGTAAAAGACCGTTATCAATTAATCAACTTTCGGGGGGCGAAAAAACACTTACTGCAACGGCTATTCTCTTTTCACTTTATCTTTTGAAACCTGCTCCGTTTTGTATTTTTGATGAGGTGGATGCCCCGCTTGATGATACGAATATTGACAAGTTTAATAACATCATAAGAGAGTTCTCCAAAGAGTCACAATTCATTATCATATCCCATAATAAAAGAACCATTGCTGCCACAGACATCGTGTACGGTGTAACCATGGTTGAACAAGGAATATCAAAAGTTGTACCTGTTGACCTAAGAGAATTGGTGGATTAATTGGAGGTTAAAGGCCAAAAGACGAAGGGCAAAAGGTTAAAGGCGAGAAGTAAAAGCACAAGTCCGAGAAAAACGCGAAAGCTGAAAGATTAGTAATGCAAAAAGGCGAAAGGAAAACTTAGAGTTACCTTTCGCCTTTTTCCTTTAACCCTTTTGCCTTATTTTAAGGCTTTTTTGAGTTTTAGATTTCTCTTTCCTATCATCCCGACCATTTTATGAATATTCATGCTTTTCAAATGTACGGCGGCGGCGTTCGCCTGCTGCATGGAAAAAGTTCTTGTTGGAATTGCATTTAAGCTATTAACAATTGAAGGTGTTTGATTGTTACGTGCTACTGTATACGAGCCAGTACTTACATCATTTAAAATATGTGCAAGCAAACCTTCGGTAGGATCGCCGAAATCTTTTGTAAGATCATCATAATCCTGTATGCCGGGGTAGCCGCTTGTTCCCGGCGTAAATCCGGCATAATATCCACCCTGACCTGCGGAGTTCTGAACAGAAAACTCAGGGGTAAACATGATGTATTTATTAATATCGATATCGAAAAAGCCTACCGGTTTTCCATAACTTGTTTCGCCCACTAATTGAACATCCATTTCAGGCCGTAAGTTATTTATAGTGAGCTCGCTTGCCGATGCAGTTTGGCCGGTTATAATAAAGAATACCCTATTTACATTCAACGTACCTATTTTTGAAAAATTCACGGCGTTACCTGCAACAGAATAATCAAACTGGGCGTAATTATAATCAGGGCCGCCCGTAGGGTCTTTACGCCACTGGTTTTTAAGCAGCGGATCGGCTCCATTCACTAAGTTGCTATTATAATAGGTATTGTACATTAAC
>DASXMZ010000234.1:0-2739 GCA_036495385.1 Mucilaginibacter sp.
TGAATGATTTAAATACCTTATTGTTTAAGGAGGTTTGCTTTAATGCGCTAAGGTAATCATATTCGCTTTTTGCAGGTGGAAGGTTTAAAGGTGCTTTAAGCCTGATTTTGTCAGGAATAGTTTGCGCTATCAATTCATCAAGTGAGTTTACACCTATTTTCTTTAACATCAGCGCAGTATCTGCCTGGCTTGGAGCAATATGCCTCCCCTGGAATTTTTCCTGGTAATCGATATTCAACTTCATTAAATGAGGGTCAGTTATTTTTGCGCAAAGGTACAATTTTAGCAATTGAGTAACAAAGCCCTAACTTCATAGTGACACTCTATTTACATTAAAAATTGAATTAATAAACCGCCAATTGCCTTAAATACATTTGTATTGTATTTTCAAGACCATAATACAAAGCGTCGCAAATCAAGGCGTGGCCAATGCTCACCTCAGCTAGTCCGGTTATATTTTCAGCAAAGTATTTTAGGTTGCGCAGGTCAAGGTCGTGCCCAGCGTTTATCCCTAAGCCATTTTTTTGTGCAACTTCTGCGGCTTTGATATAGGGGGCAATTGCAGTTTCTTTTCCCTTGGGATACTGATGGGCGTAGGCTTCGGTATATAATTCAATCCGGTCAGTACCGGTTGTCGCGGCAGCTTCTACCAGTTTGCTTACCGGATCAACAAATATGGAAACGCGGATGCCCGCCTGTTTGAATACGGCAATCATATCTTTCAAATAATTCTGGTTGGCAACGGTGTCCCAGCCATGGTTTGATGTGATCTGCCCCAATGCATCTGGCACCAATGTTACCTGTTCGGGCTTATTTGCCAATACCAGGTCAATAAATTTTTGTTCCTGGCAGTTGCCTTCAATATTAAACTCGGTAGTTACAATTTTTTTCAATTCAAACACATCGTTATAGCGAATATGCCTTTCGTCGGGCCGGGGATGTACGGTTATCCCCTGTGCACCGAATCGTTCACAGTCTTTGGCAACTTGTATAAGATCGGGGTTGTTACCACCGCGCGAATTTCGCAAAGTGGCAATTTTATTGATATTGACAGATAGACGGGGCATTTTGATTTCGGATTTTGGATTTACGATTTCGGATTTAAGACTTGCAAATACAAACATATAAATACTAAATTCGAAATCGAACATCTGAATCATAATGAAGCAACGGTTAAGATATTTTGTTTTACCTTTTTTATTGATTGTAGCGGCTGTCAATGCCAATGCACAGGCGAATTACCTTAAAATAACAGACTATAAAGCTTACTACGGCTGGGCAAAACATTTTCCGCAGGATTGGATGATTTTGAGACAATTTGAAAATGCCGGAAAAACCTATTTTATGCTTGTAAACCCGCAGACTTTGGAAACGCGCATAGACGAAACGAGTTTTTACGAGGTTAAACCAATGACCTTACCAGAGGCGCGGCAGTTTTTTAAAAATACGCCCTATATAAAAGCGATAAATGCCGCCGAAAAACAATCTAAACATATTCAGGATGCCGGGATTGAAAGTGGTATGCCGAAGGAAACGGGGATAACCCTTACCGCCGACCTGTGCCCATCGCATCGCCCATTGGATAAAAGGATTTTTACCGATATCTTTAAAGAATTTCAAAAAGTAGAGCGCCCCGTACCCATAGCATTGTCCATAACAGGGGTCTGGATGCGACAGCATCCACAGGACCTGGAATGGTTAAAACAAATGCAGGCCGGTCATGAAATTTATGTTACCTGGATCAATCACTCCTATAACCACAGGGTAAGTGCTAAGGTTCCGCTTAAAGAAAACTTTTTATTGGAACCGGGCACCGATATTAACTATGAAGTGCTTGAAACGGAAAAGGCGATGTTAAAAAATGGTTTGCTGCCTTCCGTGTTTTTCAGGTTTCCGGGGTTGGTATCCGATCAGCAATTGGTATATCAAATTACCGGTTTCGGGTTAATTTCGATAGGAACTGATGCCTGGCTTGCTAAAGGGCAGCAATCGCAACCCGGCAGCATCGTGCTGATTCATGCCAACGGCAATGAACCGGTAGGGGTCAATGATTTTATTAAACTGCTTCAGTCAGAAACAAAATCCATTGCAAAAAAGCAATGGTTGTTGTACGATTTAAGAGAAAGCGTTGACGAAGAGTTCGAGGGAAACAATTAAACGCGCCTGAATTTTTTCAGTATTGACAACCTAAATTTAAGCAGGCATTTACCTTTTTAATTTGCGGCATTGGTAATTTCTTTTTGCAGGAAAGGTTTCTCCAGCGCCGTAACAAGTTCCTGGATACTAATTGGCTTAGACACAAATGAATTCATGCCCGCATTTAGGCACGCTACTTTGTCGTCCGCCATTGCACCGGCGGTCATAGCGATAATATAAGGTTGTTTTATGTCCAGCCTGCGAATAACACGGGTAGTTTCCAGTCCATCCAGTTCCGGCATTTGAACATCCATTAAAATAATATCAAAAAATTCGGAATTAATTATTTCCAACACCTGGTTGCCGTTGTTTACAACTTGTGGGCTAAAGCCGAGTTTATTGATCACTTTGGTAATAAGCTTCTGATTTATAAGGTTGTCCTCTGCAATCAAAATATTCATTGGAAATTTTTGTGCAAATTGCTCGGAAAGCAACGTAGCAGGTATTTTCTCCTGAATAACCGGATTGTTGTGAAGGAGTTCCGTCTGTATGATATTTAATAACTGGTTTTGCTTAATTGGTTTAATTAGTATTTTGTTAAAC
>DASXMZ010000235.1:0-25031 GCA_036495385.1 Mucilaginibacter sp.
CATAGCCGTATGAAGCCCAGTTTGCCTGTTCCGCGACAAATTTCAATTTCGGGTTTACCGCTTTTAATTGATCTATTAAAGGAGCCCAAAAATTTGCGAAAAGGTTTACAAGTTTACCCTTCCCATCAAGGTCATCCATCATACGGTCCAGTCGGAACCCGTCAACACCATCATCAAATTTTCCGTCGTTGTTTGGATCCACAAATGATTTAAACAGCTTGTAATTGTAATCTTTAACTTTTTTACTATTGAGGTTTACCAGGGCTATTCTTTTTTTTACGCCGTTATACCCGTAAAGCTCTGTAATCCCAAATATGATGCTTTCCGGCTTCAGGTTTGCTGCATCATTATATACAATATATTCGCTATAGGGTGACTTAGGGTTGTTATAAGAATCTTTAAACCAGATATGATCTTCGGTAACGTATTGGGTTTCCATATCCAGGTAAATCTTCATACCTCTTTTGTGGATTGCTTTTACCAAGTTAATAAACTCCTGCCTTGTGCCGTATTGAGGATCGGTCTTATCAAAATCACTTGAAAAATAGTTATGATAAAATGCCGATTCAACGACAGGCACGAGCATTATTGAAGTAACGCCTAAATCCTGCAGGTAGCCCAATTTTTCGCTTATCCCATTAAAGTCCCCGTTCAAATCGCCATTGCTGTCGTAAAAACTTCGTTGAAACATGTGATAAATTACTTCGTTATTTGGGGAATTAACCTTCACGATTTGCGGATAGCCTTTTAATGGAAGTAACAAAACCAGCAAGCCAAGTGCTTTGATTTTTAAATTATTTAACATGTGATAGTAACTGATTGGTATTCGTTATAAATATAAACTGATTTTTTTATGATAAAATATTTACATCAAAGGATTATTTATAGTTTTAAAGCTAAACATTGCGGCTTTATATTAATTAATCCCTTGCAAAGTTTGATATTTCAAATTAAAATCCTGATACAATAAAATGAGGCTAATATTAATTCTTACTTTCCTCTGCTTTTTTTTTAATCCCGATAGCCGTCCGGACACCGAAGCACAACAAAAACCATCCAGATTTCATGTTGTCGCTCTATATGAAAACGGAGGCCATCACATCGAGTATTCAAAAGCCGCTAAAACCTGGCTCGACAAGCTTGCGGCCGATAGTAATTTCTCTATTGATTATATCCAAAATACCGATCAGATCGACTCTGCATTTCTAAGCAAGTATCAATTATTTATCCAACTTGATTACCCACCTTACGGCTGGAAAGAAAAAGCGGCAACAGCCTTTCAAAATTATATAACTCGCGGCAAGGGTGGCTGGATCGGCTTTCATCATGCTACCTTACTAGGTGAATTTGACGGTTATCCAATGTGGAACTGGTTTTCCAGGTTCATGGGCGATATTGTTTATAAGAATTACATAGCCACTTTTGTAAAAGCTAAAGTGAATATAGAAGACTCAAATCACCCGGTAATGAGAGGTGTGCCTGCATCATTTATGGTAGAAAAAGAAGAATTTTATACCTATAATAAAAGCCCGCGGCCTAATGTGCATGTTATCGCGAGTGTTGATGAATCGAGCTATACGCCCTATTCTGACATTAAAATGGGGGATCACCCGGTAATATGGACAAACGCCAGCTTTCCCGCTAGGAACATTTATATTTTCATGGGCCACTCGCCGGTATTATTTGAGAGCGAAGCCTATAAAACCATTTTCCGAAACGCCATCTTCTGGACAGCGGGGAAGTAGAGGCGCCCCGAAGCTTCGGGGCGTCTCTACCTGAGATAAGGTTTTTTCCAAAGTACCAACCGCCAAATAAGTTCGGCGCTTGAAAGCGCGGCAACAGCAAACACCGCAGCCCAAACCGCTTCTTCAGCTGAAGAAAACGCTCCTGCCAACGCAACGCTGTATACTATAACCGGCAATGCCACCATCAGCACAAGTCCTCCGGTGCCAAGCGGAATCTTGAAGGGCCTGGGCGTGTCAGGTGCGGTCCTTCTAAGCTTTATTAGCGACGCGTATTCCAGGAATAATCCCGCACCATAAACGGTTACATCAATAATCACCAAATCGCCGAATGGCCATAATATCATAAAGCTTACAATTACCGAACAGGCTATAATCGATATATATGGCGTTTTAAACCGTGGATGCAACCGGTTAAACCATGACGGCAAAAGATCATCATCGGCCATAACTTTAGGGACACGTGAAATTGACAATAGTACCGCGGCGTAAATCCCCAACGAGCTGGCCATGCCTGCAACCGCGATAAAAGCGGCAAGCCATTCCCCGCCTATTATTTCACCAACAGCTGGAAAACCTTTATTTTTCAAATCGGCAGCGGTTATCCCCGAATTTTGGGAAACAAGAATCGCAAAAAAATAAAGCACGATTACCAGGACAAAGGCCGAAAAGATAGAAATAAGGTACGAGCGTACGGGTTTTTCAACTTCTTCTGCGTAGGTGGTCACGTTATCCCAGCCAAGGCAATTCCACATCACATAATATAAAGCCATACCAAAAGAAGAAAAGGGAATTTCTTTTATTGAGGGTGACGGTATTGAAATATTTCCTGTATGGTGATACAGAAAGAGCGCAAATAAAATAATAAAGGGAGTTAACACTGCGGCGCCGAGGATTAACGAGGTCCGGCCAACCGGCACTATTCCTAAAATATTTATCGCCGCCGAAATCCATATAATACAGAGGCACAACGGTATTCTCAAAATTCTCAAAGCCATTAAAGATGGAAAAAAGAAGGAAGCGTATAGCACAAATAGCCCCGGGTAAATGGCAAGGTCTATGAACGTGTATAACCAGGTCCACCAGCCCTCGTAAAATCCCCATCGTTGGCCCAGTGCATGCTTTACCCATTTGTAATAGCCGCCTTCAACGGGCATCATGCTATTCAATTCAAGCACGGTGAAAATTGCCGGTACATCCCATAATAATGGCGTTATCAGCAATATCAGCAATGAACCGTGTTCACCGGCAAATGTTAACAAAGGCTCCAACCCATACGGCCCGCCCGAAACAGTAAAGAAAATAACGGCGATGAGTTGTATCGGCCTGATTTTTCTTATCGCTGGTGATGATGGCATGGGCTATAAAAATATTGTTTCTGATTTTAATTGCTCGATTTGTTTTTACTTTTCATCAAAGCCATAATTTTTATCACCCTCTCACAAAATCCCGATTTTTTTTGCTTTTTTATATTTTATGATTTAATAAAAGCCTGGATCGTATCATTTTAAACTGAGAATAACAAAAAATAATAAATAAAATATTGTAACTTTAATTGACCAATTACTTCTAATTAATTGTACAGATCGATAAAGTATGTTAAGCCGAAGTTAACCAATTATTAGCTTTTCATCTTAAGAGATAAAAAGTGGCCCCTAAATTGTAGTTTTAAATTTTCATTAACATAAGTATTCTATATGAGGAGAAAGATTTTGTTTATTACCGGCTCTATAAATCAAACCTCCCAGATGCACGAGATATCAAAGCATCTACAGGATTATGATTGCTGGTTTAGCCAATTATTTCCCGATACGGCGTTCTTAAAGGCTATGATTAAACTTACCCCGTTAGCCGACGGAACGGTACTTGCCCCACACTTCAGGGTTAAATCCGAATATTACCTTAATCAACATGGGTTAAAAATTGATTATGAAGGCAATAAAAACAAGTATGACCTGGTAGTATTCTGCACCGACATGGTTGTTGCAGATAAGTTTAAACAATCCAAAACGATTTGGGTTCAGGAGGGCATGATTGACAAGCGCACCATTTTGACTGATATAGTAAAAAAGCTTGGCCTTCCTTCCTATTTTAGCGGCGATACTTCGTTAAATGGCACATCAAACATTTGCGATATTTATTGTGTTGCTTCTGAGGGATATAAAAAATGCCTTGCAAAACACGGAACAGACGCCTACAAATTAATAGTTACGGGTATTCCTAATTATGACAATCAATGTAAATTTCTTGACAATGATTTTCCATATCATAATTATGTGATGGTTGCAACTACCGATATGCGCGAAACTTACAGAATTGAAAACAGGCCCGCATTTATTAAAAAGGCTGTTAAAATTGCTAACGGAAGGCAAATGCTTTTTAAGCTCCACCCCAATGAAAAGATTGAACGTGCCGAAGCTGAAATACGCAAATATGCGCCAAAAAGCGCATTAATTTTCAATTGCGGTAATACAAGTCACATGATTGCTAATTGCTGTGAACTCATTACACAATATTCAACTGTAGTTTATACCGGTCTTGCCCTTGGCAAAAAAGTACACTCTTACTTTGATGTTGAGGAACTAAAAAAACTTGCGCCCATCCAAAACGGTGGAGTTTCTGCAAAAAACATTGCACAAATATGCAGCGCCTATATTAATTTCGCCGGAAAAAAAGAGGACTTTTTAAGTCAATTTACACTGCAACCTGAGATAGTGCCGTACCCCGAAGTGCAATATGCCTAAACAGGAAAAAGTATAAACAGATCATGGCAGAAAATGCAGTAATAGTTGTACAGGCCAGAATGTCATCCAGCCGCTTGCCCGGAAAGGTAATGATGCCCATTTTAGATAAAAGCCTTTTGTTTCGGATGATCGAAAGGTTGCAAATGACCACTCATAAGACCGTGGTGGTAATCGCCACTTCAGAGGATAAAACAGATGATGTCATAGCGCAGGAAGCCCTGCAAATAAACGTTCCCTGTTATCGCGGAAGCCTTAATAACCTGCTCGACAGGCATTACCAGGCGGCGAAGCAGTATAATGCCGACATCGTACTCAAAATACCTTCTGATTGCCCGCTTATTGACCCACGCATTATTGACAGCACGCTTGATTTTTATTTTGATGATCCGGCGCGGTATGATTATGTAAGCAATTTACATCCTGCCACTTTTCCGGATGGAAACGATGTAGAAATTATGACCATGGACTGTATTAAAAAAACATGGAAAGAAGCAACAAGGCCACTGGAGTTGGAGCACACTACGCCATATATATGGGAAAATCCTAAAAAATTTAAAATAGGTAACGTGGCGTGGGAAACCGGCAAGGATTATTCCATGTCGCACCGCTTCACCATTGATTATGAAGCAGACTACCGGTTTATCAAGCGCGTATACGAGGAGCTTTATCCTTTAAAGGCAGACTTTTCATGCGGGGACATTTTAAATCTGCTGGAGCAAAAACCAGAAATATATAATATTAATGCGCAATATGCAGGTGTAAACTGGTACCGCAATCACTTAAACGAATTGAAGACTATTTCTTCCGATCAAACAAAAGTGACTTTTGGCTAACAAAACATACATTCATGGTGCCTAATTTTGATCTTTTATTAAAATAACATGATGCAAAGTGTAACAACACATATCCCAGGGCTCGAGGCGACGGCTTTAAAAGTGAGAGAACATATCATAAAAATGTCTACCGGCGGCGGCTGCTTTGTAGGAGCTTCGTTGTCGGCTGCTGATCTCATCGTATACCTTTATTCCGAATTTCTTAACATTAATAAGAATAACCTGGATAGTCCCGACCGGGATTATTTGTTCTTATCAAAAGGGCATGACGTACCGGCCCTCTATGGCACTTTTGCGGAGCTAGGGTTGTTGGAAAAAAGCCGGTTAAAAAATCATCTGTCAACAGCCGATCATATTTACTGGCACCCAAACACTCATATTCCGGGAATCGAATTCCATTCGGGATCGCTGGGACATTTGCCCTCTGTAGCTATTGGCGTGGCAATGGATATTAAAATACGCGGGGGTAAAAACAAAGTAATCTGCATAATTGGCGATGGCGAATTAAATGAAGGTACCTGCTGGGAGGCTGTACTGGTTGCTAACGCTTATAAATTAGACAACCTGATTTTCGTGATAGACCGGAATCAGTTCCAGGCCAACATGGCTACTGAGGACTTGATACCGCTTGAACCTCTGCACGATAAATTTACAGCCTTTGGTGCTGCCGTAAAAAGAATAAACGGGCACAGCTTCGAAGCTTTGCACAAAGCATTTTCTGCCTATCCTTTCCAGGAGGGAAAACTTAACGTGGTAATTGCCGACACCGTTCGCGGAAAAGGATTGCCGAGCATTGAACGCCGCGCCGACCGGTGGTTTTGCAACTTCAACGCCCAGGAGGTTGAAGATTTGCTAAAAGAATTGCACGGCGAAACAATAACACAATTAACATCAGAAACTTTAGTGGTAAGATAATATGTCATACGAAGAATTACTTACACAAACCGCATTATCCGACGACCGTTTTATAGTAATGACGGCGGAGAACCGTGCCCTTGTACGCAATATTCCCGGCAAATTAGGGAACAGGTTTATTGATACCGGCATCACCGAACAAACGATGATCGGGGCAGCAGCGGGTCTTGCTTTGCGCGGACGGATACCAGTGGTACACGCTTTAGCATCTTTTTTAACAATGCGGGCATTTGAATTTGTGCGTACCGACGCAGGTATCCCCAATTTGCCTGTAAAATTAAGCAGCTTTATTCCAGGCTTTCTATCCGATGGCAACGGCCCTACGCATCAGGCGGTGGAAGACATAGCATTAATGCGCGGGATTCCGAATATGACCGTATTTGCCCCGGCAGACGAACAAGACCTGGTAGAAATGCTTCCGCAAATATGGAACTGCCCAAATCCCTCATATATACGCATCAATACACGCAAAACTGATTACCAGCACAGCCCGTTTGAATGGGGAAAAGCCGAGGTAATTTCCAAAGGCACCGATGTTACCATTTTAACCTACGGATTATTGTTTGAACAGGCCCTCATCGTCAAAGAAATACTTAAAAACGAAGGTTTGTCGGTTGGGCTTGTGAACTTAAGAAGTTTGAAGCCGGTTGATGAGCAGGCTATATTAACCGCCACCCAATCGAGCAACTTAACAGTAACCCTCGAGGACCACTTTCTTACCGGGGGTCTATACAGCATTGTCGCTGAAGTGCTTTTAAAGCACAGTGTAACTGCAAAGGTGCTGCCTTTTGCACTGAACGAAAAATGGTTTAAGCCTTCATTATTGCCAAATGTATTGCAGCACGAAGGCTTTACCGGCAAACAGATAGCCGAGAAGATATTGGGGTATACCACCCGCTCGGTACAACCCGAAATTTCAATCCCTCAATTCTCTGAATAAATTAAAGCATACGATATGTCAAATTCTGTAAAGTTTAATACAAATTACCCTGAGATAACTAAATCGAACGAGTTATACGAACGTGCACTAAAAGTACAGAAACCCGTTACCCAAACCCTTGCAAAAGGCCCGGGACAATTTACTAAAGGTGTTGCGCCGAAATATATACAAAGGGGCAAAGGTTCTCATGTTTGGGACGTTGATGGTAATGAATTTATCGACTTCAACGCAGCAATTGGTCCAATTTCCCTGGGTTATGCTTACCCTGCTGTTGATGAAGCCATAGCAAAACAATTAAAAGATGGCATCACGTTCTCGATGATGCACCCGCTTGAGGTTGAAGTTTCTGAATTGATACAACAAGTAATCCCCAATGCCGAGGCAGTAAAAATCGCAAAAACGGGTGCTGACGTGTGCTCTGCTGCGATCCGCGTTGCCCGTGCTTTCACTGGCCGCGAGAAGATATTTTGTTGTGGTTACCACGGCTGGCACGATTGGTATATAGGTATTACCAGCCGTAATGCCGGTATTCCCGAAGCGATACAAAACATGACTTATACTTTTGAGTATAATGATATCAACGCCATTAAAGCTGCCCTTGATGAAACCGTAGCTGCCCTTATCCTGGAGCCCTTCATTTTCGAGGCCCCAAAACCGGGTTTTCTGAATGACCTGGCCGAAGTTTGTAAAGCAAATGGCACGTTGCTGATTTTTGACGAAATGTGGACAGGCTTTCGGATAGCGATTGGCGGAGCCCAGGAATATTTTGATGTAAAACCGGATTTGGCTGTTTATTCAAAAGCTTGCGCCAACGGTATGCCAATAGCATTTCTTACCGGTCGTGCTGATGTGATGGAGCTTTTCAATTCGGAAGTATTTAGCTACACAACTTTTGGCGGAGAAGCATTATCCCTTGCAGCCTGCATGGCAACCATAAAGGAGTTGCGCGATAAAAATGTACCGCAATATCTTGATGAAAAAGGTGCATTAATAAAGGATGGCTATAACCAGATGGCTATTGAAACAGGCATGGACATTTATACCCGTTGTATAGGTTATAACTGCCGTTCGATGGTGACATTTACACCAGAAGCCGGCAATGGCCTCGAAGTTAAAGCGTTGATGCAACAGGAAATGATAAAACGCGGCGTTCTGTGGGCTGGTTTCCATAATATGTGCTATAGCCACAGCGACGAAGATATTGCTTATACACTATCTGCTTACCGCGATGTTATGCCGATTTTGAAAGAAGCGATACTTAGTGGTAATGTTAAACAATATTTAAAGGGCGAGGTGCTCGAGGCTGTTTTCCGCAAGGTGAGCAACTATAATATTAAACCTAAAACAGCGTGAGAAATGTCATTGGCCATTGTGTCATTAGTCATTGAATAGTTTAAAAGGACTACGATAACTAATTACCAATGACAATGATTAATAACTAATAACTAATGACTAACTTATTTTCATTAAAAAATAAAACTGCAATTGTCACCGGGGCCCTGGGCCTGATCGGCAAAAAACACTGTGAAGCATTGGCAGCGGCCGGAGCAAACGTTGTTGTAGCCGATATGGGCGAAAGCGCTTCAAAAGTCTTTGCTGAAAGCCTTGGTGGTAATCACCTGGGACTCAAAATTGACGTAACCAGCGAAGACTCCCTGAAGGCTGCGCGCGAAAAAATATTAGCCCGTTACAAAACAATAGATGTACTGGTAAATAATGCGGCGATAAATGACATGTTCGAAAATCCCGCGATGGCGAAAGATCTTTCGGCTTTTGAAAATTACCCGCTCGACGCTTTCAAAAAATCATTGGATGTGAATGTAACCGGCGTTTTCCTGGCATCGCAGGTATTTGGAACAGTAATGGCCGAGCAGGGCAGCGGCAGTATCATCAATATAGCCTCTACCTACGGAATTGTTGGCCCTGATCAATCTATTTACAAGGATGAATGCGGGCAGCAAACTTTTTTTAAATCAGCTGTTTACCCGGTAACAAAAGGAGCTGTAATCAATTTCACCCGTTTTTTGGCGGCTTACTGGGGCAGCAAAGGCGTACGCGTTAACACGCTGTCGCCCGGCGGAGTTGAAAACAATCAAAATGAATTTTTTATCCAAAATTACTCAGCTAAAACCCTGCTTGGCCGCATGGCGCAGCCCTCAGATTACCAGGGTGCTTTGGTATTTTTAGCAAGCGAGGCATCAGCTTATATGACCGGCGCCAACTTGATAGTAGACGGCGGATGGACAGCAATCTAATTTTTAACCTAAAACATGATGAAGAATATGTTAAACAAAAAACTAGCACAAATTAAATTACTCCTCACAGATTGTGATGGAGTATTGACAGATGGCGGCGTTTACTATGGAGAGTCGGGAGAGGAATTAAAAAAATTCGATATCCGCGACGGAATGGGTGCAGAGCGTCTTCGAAAAATTGCTGGCGTAACAACCGGTATTGTTACCGGCGAACTTTCTCCGTCAGTGATTAAACGGGCAGAAAAATTAAAAATCACAGAACTCCATTTAGGGGCGAAAGATAAACCGGCCGTTTTAAAAGAAATAATCACCCGGTTAAATCTGCAACCGGAAGAAGTATTATTTATTGGCGATGATACCAATGATCTGGAAGTAATGAAACTTGTAGGCATATCAGCTTGCCCGGCAAACGCCATTTCTTTTGTAAAAGAAATGGCCGACATTATCTGCGAGTCAAATGGAGGTTCCGGCTGTTTCAGAGAGATCGCTGAACTGATTATCTCCGCTCACCAGGAAGGTAAAACAATTCACCGTCGTAATGAAACCATTACTTTGAATTCCGGAAATAAGATTGGTCCCGGTGAGCCATGTTATATTATTGCCGAAATCGGTATCAACCACAACGGTTCGCTCGACGTTGCCAAGAAGCTTATCGACGAAGCTGTGGCCGCTAAAGCCACCGCTGTAAAATTCCAGAAAAGGACACCCGAAATATGTGTACCTAAGGATCAGTGGGATATTATGCGTGATACACCATGGGGTCGCATATCCTATATCGATTACAAACGAAAAACTGAATTTGGCATCGTTGAGTACGCAACCATCGATCAGTATTGTAAAAAGCTTGGTATCGACTGGTTTGTATCAACCTGGGATGTTGAGGCTGTTGATTTTATGGAGCAATTTGATACACCTATTTACAAGCTTGCCTCGGCCTCGTTAACTGATACGCCGCTTATTAAACGGATATTGTTAACCGGCAAACCGTTGATGTTGTCAACCGGTATGTCGACCGCTAAGGAAATCGAGGACGCTGTAAACCTGGTTCGTTCATTCGATCAGAATTATCCATTGTTTATTGCCCATTCTACATCTGCGTATCCATGTAAGCCAGAAGAGCTGAACCTGAAAATGATACAAACACTCGGCAACAAATACCCTGGCGTTCCTATTGGTTATTCAGGTCACGAGACAGGTTTGGCAACCACGGTAGCTGCCGTATCATTGGGTGCGACATTTGTTGAACGCCACTTCACCCTGGATCGTGCCATGTGGGGATCAGACCACGCTGCATCAGTTGAGCCTCAGGGCTTCCAGCGTTTGGTACGCGATATAAGGGATGTAGAAACAGCAACCGGCGATGGAATTAAAAGGGTTTATGAGTCGGAGCTTGGCCCGATGAAGCGTTTAAGGGTGAACATCAGCGATGAATATAAAGACAAGGAAAGTGAACAAAAAAAATCGAAAGTGTAATTTTTGATAAAATACCGGCCGATATTTTTAAAAAAAGGCCCGGGGTGGTGATTCCGGGCCTTAACATTAAATAATATGACATTAGTTGAAACAACGACCATAATTTTATTTAGCTGGATAGCATTTATCATAGCCTGGGAACGTATTTCACCGTATCGTAAAGGGCTTCCTTTTTTTAGGGATGGGTTTTGGGTTGATTTGATTTGGTATACGCTTATTCAGAGCTTTTTTTTGAAAATAATTATATTCAGTTATATAATAGCGCCTGTTCAGCACCACTTCGGCTGGAATGGCGTAAAGTTTTTTCAAAGCTGGTCATTAACTGAACAGGTATTGTTCTTTGTCTTGACGCACGACTTGTACATATACCTGTTTCATCGTTTTCAACATGCCAACAAGCTTTTGTGGCGCACACATGAAGCACATCATTCCGGCAAAGAGGTTGATTTCTTAGCCGGTTCACGTTCGCATGCGTTGGAGATCATCATCAACCAAACCATTGAATTTGCGCCAATAATTATTTTGCTGGGTCCAGATTCTCCTGTAGTGCCGATAAAGGCTATGCTTGACGCGATGTTCGGTATATTTATCCATGCCAACATCAACGTTAAACTAGGAAAGCTTAAATACTTTTTTAATTCGCCCGAATTGCATTTATGGCATCATGCCAATTACAGGGAGGTGTTTCACGCAAACTTCTCCACTAAATTTTCGGTATGGGATTACCTTTTCGGGACGATATATGATCCAGGACATAAACCCGGAGATCTTGACGACAACTGGGGTTTATATTATGACTATCCGAAAGACTACTTTTTACAACATGCCTTTTCGGTGAAACGCTTTGACGAAAAGGGTCTTTTAAAGTATAAATGGTTTAAACGTTATTACGAATTAAGACCAAACATTATTAAAAGAGCGGCCAAACTGTTTAAATTCAAAAAAGCCGATAATAAAGTTATTGTACCTCCAAATGAGGCTTTACGTTCTGAATTAATGGTTACAGAGGATGAAACCATCGTAAACTACAACTAAAACATCAACAGTTTACGATAGCCGCATTGCCTTAAATGGACAGATAATATCAATGAAATTTAATATCTTGCGATCGTTAATTTAATTGCGTATTGGCCTGGTTATATTTAATTCTAGCAGCATTTTGTGAAACAGCATGGACATTTTGTTTAAAGTTCATGAAATTCAGTGACCTTAAAACATTACGGTTTATTACCTTTTACAAGTGGCAAGGTGGATTGCCCGTTCTGTTGCCTTTTGTTGGTTATATTTTATTTGGCCTTGCTAATATTTACCTGTTCTCTCTCGCTATTAAACAATTGCCGACAGCTGTTTCCTTCGCTGTGTGGACAGCGACTACATTAATTTTCATAAAAGTGGCCGAACTGCTATTCTTCAAACAAACTATTTCATTTGTTGAGATATTCTTTATGTTGCTCATAATGGTTGGCATATTGGGTTTGAAAGTTTATGCTCTGCAGCCTAAATAAGTATCCGTCCACTATTTATCATCCGAATCCTTTCCTGCCAGCTTGGCCGGATAAACTTTGTTGCCTTTTGCTGCAAACCAAAGTATCCTGTTCATTAAATCATCGTTACCGCCATCGATATGGTCAAATTCCGGGCGAAGGGACATTTTGGCATAGTGTAATGTTGCGCCTTTTAGTGAAGACAACGATGGGGTTACTTTATCAAGCGGTATCCGGTTATCTGAATGTTCATATGTATAGTCGGTTATTTTATTATCAAAACAGTTAAACATTGGCAAAGCGGTAGCATCCATGATATTCATAGGCGGAATACCTAAAATCTGCTCGACTGAACGGAGCAAACTGGTTTGATTATAGTTGGTAGAAATAGTTTTCTTTAAATTACTGTAAGGACTAATAACAAAGGCTGTTGTACGGTAAGCGGAAACGTGGTCCCAGCCGGCTTGCGAATCGTCTTCGGTAACAAAAATCACCGTATTTTTCCAAAAACGGCTCTTTGAAACAGCTTCTACCATGCGTCCCAGCGCAAGATCGTTGTCAGCCACCATAGAACCTGGTACAGGCATACCAGGGCGTATGCCTTCGGTGTGATCTGTAGAAAGCGCCATCACCATCAATTGAGGTAAACTGTCGCCTGGCTTTTCTTCGTATTCTTTTAGCTCTTTTATAAATGCCGTAGCCCTTATTTGATCAGTTATTTTAAGGTCATCGGATCCGGGATAATTTTGCGAAAGCATAGGTCTAACCCGCGAAATAGTGCTGGTGTTGGTAAAATCAAGCTTCTTTCCTGCTTTATAATTATTGTAAATTGCTGTCCAGTTTAAATTTTTATCAAGATGCGGTGCACTTGCCTCACCGTAAATTCTCACAGTCTTACCATGGTCGGCCGCATCATTCCATATAAAGCCATTCTTATCGTACACCAGCGCATCTTCCTGCACATGCGGATAACTGCGAAACCATGCCCGCACGCTTTTTTCAACATAGTCGGTAACCATTCCTTCATCGGTCCACTGATGGCCCTCGGCAGAACATTTTCCCGAAGCATAATAATTATCCAGCAATAAAAAGTCCCTGGCTATTTTGTGTTGATTTGGGGTAATGCTATCGCCATAAATGCATAATTGATTAGCACCGTTGCCCTGTGTCATATCTCCTAAAACCTGGTCATAAGTCCGGTTTTCTTTAATAATATATAACACATGGTTAAATACCGAAGGTTCGCCAATACGTTCAGGCATGGGTTTTGGCGCAACATTTTTACGTGGCAATAATTGTGTTAGCGCCTCCCTGAAGGTAAAATTCAGGTTCATAACACGTTTTGTGTATTGATCAAGCAAAGCAGCTCCCGGTAATGGTATTATTGATACTGTTGCTTTTTGATGATGCGAATTGTATACCGGGAACGAAGGCAAATCCTCGGATTTTGCACTTTTTTTGGAAATCTCCTGGCTGCTTACCCGTGCGCCCTCACCTTCGAGATTGGTTACGAAAAGATTATTTCTTTCAAGCGCAAGGCCACCAGGATACGCTTCGGTTGGAATAAAGCCTTCGACCGCGTCTTTTCCAACTCCTTTTGTCGAAGTCTTAGCGCCAAGTTTTACAACAGCTATCGCGTTGTCCATTCCATTTGCAACATATAAAGTTGTTCCCTCTGAATTAATTGTCAGGGCGTTGGGTGTATCGCCGATATAGCTCTTTTTACCCTGAATTAGTTTTACCGCCAAGGTGTCCCTATTTTGAAGGTTATCTGCACTTATTACAGAAACGTAATCACTGTTGCCATTTGCCACATAAATAAATTTTTCATCAGGGCTGCTGATCACCGCATTCGGATGCAGCCCGACGGGAATTTCTTTAACTAAGCTTCCGCCATCAGGCTCAAAAACCGAAACAGTACCCGCCGAAGTTGCACCGGTTTTAGGGTCGATATATGTTTTGCCATATGGGACTCCAGCAGTTTCTTTATTTAATGTATCGATTGGCTGAGGGCCAGCCCAATTGCTTACAAAAATTTTATGCTGTGCTATGGCAATTCCATAAGGAGCAACTCCCGTTTGCTTGGTCCAAACAGTTTTGTTGTCCGCCAGGCTAATTTTAACCAGCTCATCATTGCCATTTAAAACTACATAAAGGTAATTAGTCCCGTTTTCGTTGTTTATCGCCAGGTCATTTGGTAAAGCCAATGGCGATGGGCTCTTTGGATCAAAACTGAAGCTGTTTTTAATAATTATCTTTTTCCCGTCCCAGAGGGCTTGTAAAACAATAGATTTGGAATTACGGCTTTTACTAATAGCTGCGCTCCAGAAAATTTGTGTTTCGTTATCCGATTTCAAAACTTTAAGACCCGAATAAGTACTCATGAGTCCTTTAAATTGAGGATCATCGTTATAAGCCCATCTATCGATTACCGCTTTTTTTTGCGTATCTATTAGTGCTATTCCATAGCGGTCTTCTACGGCTAACAACGGGCTGCCGGGAATTATCTTAACGTCCATGCTGTGGTTCTCCTCATCAGGACTGCCAAACGAGATTACTTTTCCCGCGGGGTCAATTATCCTGTTATATGGCATCAAAACAGGCAGTATATTATTTGCAAGGGTGCTGTCATCATATTTGCTGCGCATGTTGGCCTGCCCGTCGGCTGAAATACCTTTTTTACTATTTGCCGTATTGCAGCTTGTAAATACTATGGTGAGCAATACAATAGCGCTGCCGCAATAAAATGATATGTGCTTGTTCATAAAATCTTCGGGTAAGTTCTGATTGAGCAAAATACCATCGGTATTTTACCATTAAGATCATATAAAGTTAAATTTAATGTATAAACCAAAAAGCAAGGTCACGTTGTTGTGACCTTGCTCATCCCGCTAATTTTGATAAGGTTTAGTGTTTGTTACCTTTTCCGTCGCTGGTGTATGCGCCCATATCAGCATTATAAGTAGGGTTGCCATGGCCTAAGGCCGGCGAACCTGCCTGTAAGTGAAAATCGTTATTGTTAGGAGCGCCGTTAGGGTTTAAAAATGAACCGTCAAAAGTTTTAAACATTGGGTCACCGTTTCCAACAGCTGTAGAAATTATGTCGGTTGTTTGAGGAACACCAAGTGCGCCAGCGGGGTAATAACCTGCTCTCAAATCAACAGTAACTGACGGAGTTACTGTTTGATCTACAAAAGTAAGAGCTGTTGAATAGAATAAATTATTACCGTAGTTAACGTTATTCGCGCCGTCATCAACAAATATTTCCAAACCGTGATAGCAATTCACAATGATGTTGTTATATACATTGCCTTTTGCACTTACACCGGCAGAAACTCCCCTGCCTGGTTCAGCTGCGCCCCTTCTCCATCCGCATGATACCATTGTATTGTTATATACGTTAACGTTGGTAAGTGTAGTGGTCACTACTGTAGCGGTTTCTAATTTTACCGCTGTGCCAGCCTGGCTAAATATAACGTTGTACGCAACAGTACCCGTGGCGCCGGTTTTGATGTTGATTGCTTCGCCATCGGTGCTGCCTTCTGACTGGATAGTGTTTCTTAAGATCATGATCTGAGCACCGCCAAATAAGCTTATACCATCGTCCTGGCCGTTTGCAAACCAGCTGTCTTCGATGTCAACTTTGATGGGTCTGTTTATCACAAAGCTCCTTCTTGGGCTTCCTGTGTTATCAGGGCCGCCGGTGTTGAATACCTTAGTCCATTTAACAGTAACTGCCTGTGCACTATCACATGCGAAACCGCCCCAGGTGCCAGGGTTATTAGAGTCCGAATTAAAAGATACCGGGTTTCCTTGTGTCCCTAGAGACTCAAATACTCCTTGTATCTGAAACTGGGAATTGTTTTTAACTATAATAATTGCCCCGGGCTGAGCTAATAAGGTATCCCCTTTTTTAACATATATGTCGCTTGTAACGGTATAAGTGGAACCCGTTAACAATGTTCCTTTTACAAAACCGCTAATATTGCCGGCTGTAATTGGGTGAGAAGGCGGGATCACCGGTTTTATAATGTTTGTGTTTTCCTTTTTAGAGCAGGAAGCCAATGTAGCCACTAAAGCGATAGCAGCTATCAAAAAGGTAATTTGTTTAGTTTTCATTTTGATAAATTTAAATTTGAATTAATAATTATAACGCACACCTACCAGGTAAGTCGCCTTTGTTACTTCGTTGCCGTTTACAAAATTGTGCAACACTACCGTGGTATGTGTATTTAAAAGATTGTTTAGCTTGGTGAATATTGTAAAGTGCTTACCGATTGCTTTATCAGCCGAAAATGCCAGAACTGACAGTGGCTGTTGTATATAATTATCTCCATTGTCGGGATAGCGGCCTACTAATGTTTTGCCTAAATACTGAAAGGCGATTTGGGCATTTAGCCCGGCTTTTTTGTTTCTGTATAAAAAAGAAACATTAAGATCGTGGACAGAGGCACCGTTGAGCATCCTGTGCTCACTCGCATAATTTGTTTGACCATTTGGCTTAGCAGGCATCAGCCGATTTATCTTCAATGTGTCAAGAACATCGGAATAATTATATGCATAGTTACCACTTAAGCCGAAATCACCTATATATTTAGTAAAAACCAGCTCAATACCAGCCACTTTAGCTGACGCAGAATTGATAGGCTGAATTACACTGCCGTTTCCACCAACATAAGAAAATTCAATAGGGTTGGTTAATTGTTTATAATACGTACCAATAAATATCTGCTCATCTCCGTTTGGAAAAAGTTCGTACCTTAAATCATAATTATTTGAAGTTGTATGCTTTAAGTTAGGGTTGCCAAGCGTTGATACGCCGCCAGTTGTTGGGGGGCTGGTGGGAACCAATTCAAAATAAGCCGGCCTTGCGATCGAGGCGAAATAAGCCAATCTTAAATTAGCTTTTTCATTTAATTTATATTTAAAACTAAGACTTGGCAATAAGTCAGTATAGTTCTTGGTTATCTCATTGGCATTAGTGATATCCTGTATAACATGAATATCCTGTGAAGTGGTTTCCGCTCTAATTCCTCCTAAAACTTCTAATCTGGGGAAGGTAAATTTTGCCATACCATAGTATGCACCAACATCCTCTGTTGCGGTGTAATTATTTATATTGTACATATTTGCACCATATACATTGTAAACACTCCATTGCAAGGTATAGATGTCAGTGAAGGCTGGTTTACCTCCGTTTGCATTAGGAACGTTTCTTAGGATATACTCGTCTTCGTAATTATATCTTGATTTATGACGGTATAGGGCCCCGGCAGTTATGTCAACAAATGCGTTTTTTATTTTTGTTTTATAAGTAATCTTGCCTGCCCCATCAATATCCTTATCATTATTATGAGACCACGTACGATCGATCTCATCAAAAAATTCAGGGGTTTTTGTAAACCCGGTTGTAGGATCGTAAGAAATTGCTATATTAGAATTAATTGCGGCCTGGTCCGGAGTTCTTACAAAAGCATTGGAGAACGCGCCATACCAATCAATCAGGAAATGTTCGCCTAACACGTGGTTCCCGGATAATTTTAAATTTTCAATGTATTGATCGGTAACAGTAGATTGCCTGGTGAGAGCTACTGGT
This sequence comes from Mucilaginibacter sp., assembly GCA_036495385.1. Classification (GTDB taxonomy): domain Bacteria; phylum Bacteroidota; class Bacteroidia; order Sphingobacteriales; family Sphingobacteriaceae; genus Mucilaginibacter. The sequence goes on from DASXMZ010000235.1 coordinate 17,983, forward strand.
CCGGTACCAGGAATTGTTCTGCCACCATTACCGCCCGTAAGAGAGGTATCCGCGTTAAATAAAGCCTCTTCAATACGTGAATACAGGAAAACATTGTCTAAAATAATTTTATTTTTACTATTTATTTTATAGTCAAAATGAGTGATCAGGTTATTCAGGATTTGCCTGCTTGATATGGCGCGATTGTAAATGTCGTTGATACGCGGTCGTCTATCAGGATCGTTGGGATCGGCGTTCCCTATATTCCCCTCGGTGTTTGAACCGAAGTAGTTATTTTGATAACTGTTCGCTATTAAAAAACCAAGTTTGTTTTTAAAAAATCTTTGTCCGTAACTTACTGTAAAAGTCTCTGAAGGCGGAGCCTGGATACTTTTAAAATCAAGGTTTGACCTGGTAAAATCGCCCGGTTGTGCAATGTAATTAGGGCCGTTAATTTCAGAAGGGCTATACTTGTTTATATCCGCCTTTGAAAAATCAACAAATTTTCTATCAATAAAAAGTTGGTTGTACCCAATAGAGCCTGTTGCTGAAAATTCCCTTTTATCGGGGGCATCTTTAAAAACCAAATTTACCGTTCCGCCAATTGCATCACCTTCCATTTCCGGGGTCAATGTTTTGTCAACTTCAATCCTGGCCAACAGATCAGAAGGTACTACACTTAGAGATACTAACCTGGTCTTATTATCCGGACTTGCTATCTGTATCCCATTTATTAAGGTATTATTATAACGTGGCTCGAGCCCTCTTATAATTGCGTAAGCATCATCGCCCCCTGCATTACGCTGAATGGTAACGCCGGAAACCCGCTGCAATACATTTGCAGCATTTATATCCGGCGACTTTTCAATCGCCTGGGCACTGACTACATTTTTTAAATTATCGGAGTTCTTTTCATTTGCCCTTGCCGCAGCTTCCGATTCCGTTGGAAGCCTGCCAACAACCGCAACAACTTCTAAAAGCTCCGAACTTGAAGTAATTGAAACATTCAAGGTTAGCACCTGATTAGGAGCCAGGCTTATCTGCTTCTCGTATAGCGAATAACCAATATAGGTTACGTCAAATTTATAATTGCCCGGTTTTATGTTCGTGATTGAATAAAAACCATTTGTATTGGTAAGCGTACTAAGTTGCGTTCCTTCGATGTTTACATCAGCCCCAACTAATTTTTCACCTGTTTTCGAGTCGGTTATTACCCCATTTATTGATGCAGTTTGCGCAACAGACCAGGTTCCAAGAAAAATAAAAAAAGCTGCCAGGTAATGTTTTAAAACCATAGGGATGTTAATTGTGAATCAAAAAACCTGCTCAATTCTGGAGTAAAACTGGATTTTTAAGCCCCGGTTTTATACTTAACTGATTCATAATCATAGCTTAATATTTCCCAAATCCCCTGTCAAAAACGAAACTTAAACTGAATAAAAATTTAACCTATTGTTAATAGGCATGATTGCAGAAGAAGTCAAAAAAGAGGAATACAATTGTTTTTATAATACCCGAATTAAGCGCCCAAATTACACCCGGTCCATGCACCCTAATGAGGGCGAATCATATTGTTGCGCGTAAAATCTAAAATGCCCTGTCACCGTTGTGAATTCAAAAGGAAAAGTTTAGTATTGTATACCTATCAGGAATAGATGGTTTAACTAGGGTTGAAAAACAATCACTTAACTCTTCACCTTTTCAAAATCTTAAAATGAAGAAATTTTTAACTTCTATAAGCTTATTGGTTCTATTATTCAGTGTTAGTAAAGCCCAAACCACACAACCTGTTGCAACACCGCCAAAAAACACACAACCTATATCAAAGAGCCGTATTTTACAAGTTGACTCTGCTGTTGTGACCAAACATCAGGTAACTATAAAAGGAAAAATTATTCCTTATACCGCTACCGCAGGGAGTATGCCAATTTGGGATGAAGAAGGCAGGCCCGTTGCCGGCGTATTTTACACGTATTATGAAAGGGATGATGTGAGTGACAAGTCGGGCCGACCATTAGTGATATCATTTAACGGCGGTCCGGGGACGCCTTCCGTTTGGATGGAAATCGGATACACGGGGCCTCGTTTGCTTAACATTGATAATGAAGGTTATCCTGTTCAACCCTATGGTATTGGCGAAAATAAAAATTCCATACTGGATGTGGCCGACATTGTATATGTTGATCCCGTTAATACAGGTTATTCAAGAGTAGTAAATAAGGACACGCCGGGTTCAAAATTCTTCGGCGTAAATGAAGATATAAAATACCTGGCTGAATGGATAAATACCTTTGTTACCCGCAAAAACAGGTGGGCATCGCCAAAATTTCTTATTGGTGAGAGCTATGGGACAACGAGGGTTTCCGGTCTTGCGCTTGAATTGCAAAACGCGCAATGGATGTATTTAAACGGCGTTGTGCTTGTATCGCCCACAGATTTAGGTATAGAACGTAGCGGCCCGGTACAAGCAGCTTTGAAATTACCTTATTTTGCTGCATCGGCATGGTACCATGGCATGCTTGCGCCCGAATATCAACAAAAAGAACTTACGGCGCTTTTACCTGAGGTTGAAAACTTCACCATAAACGAATTGATACCTGCTTTATCACGCGGAGGCTTTATCGATGATAGCCAGCGAAATGACATTGCAGCCAAATTATCCCGCTATAGCGGCCTTTCAGAAAAATTGATATTGCAAAACAACCTTGATGTGTCGTACAATCTGTTCTGGAAAGAATTATTGCGCGATAAAGGCTACACTATAGGCCGGCTGGATTCTCGCTACAAAGGGATTGACCGGCAAGCAAGCGGAGACAGGCCAGACTATAATGCGGAACTTACCTCGTGGCTGCACGCTTTTACGCCAGCAATTAATATCTACCTGCGGAATGATCTTAACTATAAAACAGACATTAAATACAATATGTTTGGGGATGTTTGGCCGTGGGATGAAAAAAATAATCATACCGGCGATAATTTAAGGCAGGCTATCGCGCAAAATCCTTACCTGCATCTTCTCATCCAGTCGGGATACTTTGATGGAGCATGCGATTATTTTAATGCAAAGTACAGTTTATGGCAACTTGACCCGAGCGGAAGACTCAAAGACCGTTTGAAATGGGAAGGCTACAAAAGCGGGCACATGATGTATTTACGCAAAGAAGACCTCGCCGTGGCTGCAGAAAATCTACGGAAATTTATTGAAGAGTCATTACCTAAACCGGGACAACCTGCTAAGTATTAATTGGCAGGACGGGTATGCAATTTAATTATTCTTTAACCCTATTTGATGGTCTCTGTAGTTCATTAAGAATTCGTTGTCGGTAAAAAAGTTTATACTGAAAATGGTTCTCGGGTCGCTTGTATAAGATGGCTTTGCAACATCGGTTACGTTAGTAGTACTGCTGGTGGTGTATTGGTAAGTAAACCCATTGTTGGTGGTTAACGTTACCGGCGTATTGTCGGGAAGGGTACTTATATTATTTGGAGACGCACTATTTTCAAGCAGAGAAATAGCCGGGGTCCCGGTATCGAATAAAACTGTGGCCGAAAAACTTTGCCCCCCATAGGTTATTGTTGACGGGATATCCGGTGAGTATCCGCCTTGCGAAAAATAGTTGAGCTGGTGCATGATAAACCCTGACGAAGATGCTATATCGTCGGGAACCAATCCTATGGTTAGCAGATCGGAAACATAAGTGCCGTTTAAACTGAAACCAGATTTGCTTAACAAGGCCAGTTTATACCCATTTATACCACCATTTTTGGGCGAAAAATAACTCAGTGGGCTTCCTATCAAACTATTGGCATAACTAACGCCGGGACCAACACCAAATATGTCGTTTGAATGCGGCGGCTGTTTTTGTCCGGTAGTAACGTCAACTACTTTATAGTACAAAAACATCGGTATACGGCTTGTGGTGATGCTGCCATTTTGGTCGCCGATTTTAACGGTCGCATAGGCGAGGTTTCCGTACTCCTGCGTCTGGCTTTGAGCGTTCCCAAAAGCCATTACTGCTTCCTGTGAGGTAACGGTGATGCCATTTACTACCACCGAATCCCCGGCTACCTGTATCCCCGAGTTGGTGATCATCGATGCAGGTAATATTCCGGTGGCATCAATAGTCATGCCCGCCGAGCCGGTATCGAACACATTGAAATAGTTCACTTTTTGGGTGCCCACCTGCGTTATCGCAATAAATACCCTTTTGTAAATACTGCTGTCCACTTCATATAATCCAAGTGTGGCCAGGGGGGCTGGTGCCGGGTTAACAGGAACAGGATTGTTATGATCTTTTCTACAAGAAGATATCAGCAATGCCGTAAATATCGTCACAAAGAAAAGAAGGGTATTATTCGGGTATATTTTTTTCATATTTATTAAACCTTGCTAATTAACAAGCCTTTAACGGCTTTTTTTGATTTTCTGTATAACAATTTATTGTAAATAAAGTGTTATACAGAAAACCTTAGAAAGTGCAATTAAGTTTTAACTAATGAGCCATGAAATATACGTACGAAAAGTATATTAAGTTCCCTTAAAAAATAATTAAATACCTTCACCTGTTCATGTGATGATAATCATCATCGTAATCCAAAAACGTTGGCTGAGCTTATTGAAAAATATTTAACACTTCCCCGCCCGATACTTCAAATAGCGTTTTACAGAAAAGTTGATAAAATCGCATTAACAACCCGCCGTCTCAATCGTTTTTCATATTAGCTGTTGATTAAAACTATTTGGGGAAATAACAGTTTTCTTTAAAGGATAATAATCTGACGTGCTCATGGGAAGAACTGATTTTCCTATATGAGCAATCTATTATCATGGACCAAAAAACAAAAACCGTTGTCATTATTACTGCTCATCCTGATGATGAAACTTTATGGGCTGGTGGTACAATTTTATGCAATCCCTCGTGGATATGTTTTATAATTTGCTTGTGCAGGAAAAGTGATCCGGACCGGGCACCGAAATTTGAAAAGGCCTTGAAAATGTTAAATGCCGATGGGGTAATGGGCGATCTGGACGATGGTCCCGACCAAATGCCCCTCCCGGAAGAAGATGTAGAGAATGCCATACTTCAATTGATGCCCCGCTGGAATTTCGACATGGTAATTACACACAGCATAAATGGTGAATATACGAGGCACAGACGTCATGAAGAAGTAGGCAAGGCTGTTATAAGTATCTGGAAAAAAGGACAGCTGACTGCAAAGAAGCTTTGGGCTTTTGCCTACGAAGATAACCACCGGGCATATTACCCGGTAGTAATGGAAGATGCTCCAATTTACCTTCCGCTGCCACATCAGATTTGGGAAAAGAAATACAACATCATTACCTCCGTTTACGGATTTGAAAAAAATAGCTGGGAAGCCCAAACCACACCAAAAGAGGAAGCTTTCTGGCAATTTTTTAATGCCCGCCAGGCGCATCAATGGCTGGTTAGCGGAAGCTATACATTATGAAAGTTTTATTATTATATGATTATCCGCCATCGCCCAGCGGACTTGCTACACAAGGCGACTTACTTTACCGGGGGCTTATGGAGATGGGTATTGAAGCCTGCGCCGCCAATTTGGAGTCTTCGCTGGAAAAAGAATGGTATTATCGCTGGTTTGAGCCTGATGTGGTTGTCGGTATCGGCTACTGGGGGTATACTCCCGAAATAATTCTTCATCCTCAAAAATATGATTTGCAGCCGGTGCCCTGGCTGGTAGCCGACGGATACATTGCCAATTACCAAAATGTGCTTAATGAACTTCCGCTTATCCTCGTAACTTCCAATTGGGTAAAGGAAATGTATGTACGCGATGGTATTGACGCAACCAATATTGAAGTATTGCCCGTTGGTTGTGACACGAAAAGTTTCGTTCCTTTCGACAAAGACGATCCAAAAATTACAGCCGTCCGCGAATCGCTGGGTATTTTGCCCGATGAGTTAATGATCTTAACGGTTGGTGGTGATGCCGCATCAAAAGGGGCCCGGGAAGTTATGCAGGCCCTTGCGATGATTGACAGCAAAGTTCCCGACTGGAAATATGTTTGCAAAGTGTGGCCTCAATCGCGCACCGAGCTTCAAAACCAGGCCGACCTGGAATTGGCCACGAAATTGGGAATTGAAAAAAAAATCATTTATGCAAAAAGCATTACATCGCGCACCTTTATGCCTTACCTGATAGGCGCCTGTGATATATATGCTGCGCCGTCGCGACTGGAGGGCTTCGGAATGTCGCAGGTGGAAGCAGGAGCTTGTGAAAAACCTGTGATTGGGACAATGGCCATGGGGATGCTCGATACACTGGTAGATGGTGAAACAGCCTACCTTGCAAAAGTGGCCCAAAGAATTGTAATTGATCACGCAATATTAGGAAAAGAATCGGGCTTTGAAGAAAACCACAGGATTGATTTTGATATACCGCGCACGGTAGACTACCGGGCTAATGTTGATGATATTGCCGGCTATTTATTGGAATTAATGAATCATCCTTTAATGCGTGTTCAAATGGGAAAAGCCGGAAGGAAACGGATGATAGAAAACTTCGACTATAAAATTGTAGCCAAACAATTTGTTGATATTGTAAATCGAAAACTGGGCATATTCTAAATATATAAGCATGCAAACTATAAACTGGCAAGAGATTGAGTCAGCTAAAAAAGCCGCAGTTGAGGTACTACTGCACAATGCTAACGGACCCTTTCGCGGGCTTCCGCGAACTGCCGGATGGGGTTACCCCGAACCCTATACCCGGGATTTGATGTTTTCCATACTTGGCATTGCCGTAAGTGGCAAGCAGCAGCTTATAGAAAGTATCAGAAGGGTGTTGCAAACGTTGGCAAAAAATCAGTCTGAGCATGGGCATATTCCTTCACTTGTCCATGATAAGGACGACCGCGGAGCCAGTGATACCACCCCGCTTTTCTTACTCGGAGTTGGCATATTCAGGAAACTAACCGGCGAAGAAGATTTTTTAAGGGAAGCCGTTGAAAAATCATTAACATGGATGGAATACCAAAGTCCGACTGACCGCTACATGGTTGCCCAGCTACCTACTAGCGACTGGCGCGA
>DASXMZ010000236.1:0-6463 GCA_036495385.1 Mucilaginibacter sp.
CGTCGCCGCTTAAATAAGGGTACTTAATTGGGCCGGTCCGGCCAAAAAACTGCACATCACTGCCATAGTTTACCCCCACCGAAACGGATCTTTTCCTAAACACCGTATCAGAATCAGAGCTAATATGAATAGCCCGGTATCGAAAAAAAAGCATGTTGGTTGTAGTTGCATTTACCGCATTACAAATTAAAAGCAAGAACAACACATAAAAGTACTTCATTAATATACTTAATTTTTTAGGGTTAACTTATTAATTGCCATTTCTTCTGGGTATTTCAGGTGGCCTTTCCAAACCTTGGGGCCGGCGCTGCCTTTTTGGCCTTTGTTTAGTTTTAGAGGCTGCAGAATTATTCGGTGGTTCTATTTTTTCGGGTTTTGGTTGCTTTTTGGCTTTAGCTACTTCCTTAATCTTGTTTTTGTCGTCCTGTTCCTGTTTTTTGTTATTTTTTATGACAGTTGTATCGTTTAAAATTTCTTTTAAATGCAAACTTGTGGCCAAGTTATCAAAAACTATAGTAAAATGATTATTTTGTGTTTTAGCATATGATAAACATGGCGCAGATAGCAAAACGATATACGTAAACCACTTTATCATCGAGGAAGGAGTATAATTCTATTCAAATAGAAATTCAGTTAAACTGTTGTAACCGCGGCAATTTTTTACATAGCATAAAATAGTGCACCAACAGCAAAAAAATGAAATATAATTGGGGTTTACTAATACAATGTAATAATGGCCGCCTATAACGCGATACAGCATTCAATAATAAGTAAATTTAATTTTTCCGCACTCATTCCCGGATGAATTATGAAATTAAATTTAGATCAATTGGTGATGTTCACATCTTTCGAAGTATAAACGCGGTCATGATCATCTATAATAACGCAGGCAATTTGATTTAACTGATTTATTAAGTATAACCCCGCGTTAATACCGATTGACATTACCGGAGTTGCCATCGCATCAGCGAACTCAGCTGATGTACTTATAACGCTAACGCTTTTAATTCCGCTAACCGGAAAGCCTTTTTTAGGATTAATGGTATTTAAATATTTTTTATTGAGGATGGCCATATTCTTTTCAACATCTACGGATGTGGCGATAGCCATGTTGCTTATATCAATATTTGAAAAAAGTAGTGCCTTTTGAGCAGGGTTGGCGGAAGCAATAGTCCACGGTTCGCTTTCAGGCTGCATACCCCAGGTCAGCAAATCGCCCCCCGAGTTAATCACACCGCTGCTCACGCCGTTCATTTGAAGCATATATTTTGCCCTGTCAGCAGCATAGCCCTTTATATTTGCTCCAAAACTTATTCGCATACCTTTTTCTTTCAAAAACACCGTTTGTGCTTTTTGATCAAGTATTACGTTGAGGTAATTTATCAAACTTAAAGCTGTTTTTGTTTCAGTAACGTTAGAACGTCCCTCAGCATAAGTATCAGCTTCCTTATCAGCAGCATAATAAGTGATATCAAATGCACCATGGGTAAGTTCAGATATTTTTAGCGACCGGTCTATTAGTCTGAAAATCTCTGTAGCCGTTTTTACCGGCTTTATGCCCGCATTACGATTTATTTCGTTGATAGCGCTATCGTCACTGAAGGTACTCAGTAACTTTTCTACTCTGTTAATTTCAGTTATCGCATCATCAATCCGTTCGTCGGCCCAATTTGGATCGCTGCCAACAACGCTAATTTCAAATTGATCGCCCATCAGACGCGCAGAACGCCTGAAAATAACTGATTTGTGTGGTAACGTCTTTATAGCTAACATAAACTGATTAATTTAAATGCAAAAAATAGGATGCTTTAACTAAACCTTCGCCATAAAACCGTTTCCCGGGTAGAAAATCAGAATTATTGCTAAAGTTAATGTTGCTAAAATAGCGTGCTATTATGAAAATAAGATGAAAAAGCGAACCGGTGATGCTTAAGTATTTAAAATTCACGACAAAAAATTAAAGAAAGATTAATACGTATTTTCAAAACGGTTGGTTACATTTGGAGCTATAAAAACCTTCGGTTATTTCCTTTTAAGACGTGAACTGCGATTTAAAACTTATCTCAATTTTATTGGCGATTTTATTTATAATTTCAACAAAATCGCGTGCCCAGACAAACAATAATCAATTAGAATTTACCTATATTGAAGGAATAAAGGTAATCTCGCCCGATTACACCATACATGGGAAAATATGGGGAGGTGAATTGGCCTATCATTTTAATATGCAAAATGATAAACAGGATTATGTCAAATTCCTGGAAATCAATTCAATTGATATTGTTGGTTCTTATCGCAATCTTAAATCACTATATATCAATAACAATCCATTAACTAAAGATTCATTAGGTGAGGCTTATAGTATTTTAGGGCGGCTCGAGGTACAATTGTTAAAATTCGGCCCGGTTAAGTTATTATTTACACCTGGGTTTGGTTTTACATATTCAACTACAAGTTATTTTACCGATGGCAATCGCCTTGTTGGGAGCAAGATTAACCTGGCCGCCCAGGCGGGAATAAAAACTCTTTATTCAATTACTTCATCAACAGGTATCCAGGCTGGTATCGATCTGCTACATTTTTCAAACGGCGGTGAAAGATTGCCAAACAACGGGATAAATTCAATTAACATTTCGTTCGGCCTTGTTCAAAGTATTAATCGCGCCGGCCCGTCGACCCCAAAAAATCCGTTTGAATATAATGGTACAAATTCACTTGAGTTTAGCATCGATTTTGGAGAACGCGGTTTATTCAGAACAAAAAAAGAGTTATACAGGTCAGGCTTATATGCCGGATATAGCTATCGTTTAAATTCAGTTTTCAGTTTGAGAGGGGGTGTTGACGCCGGCTATTATTTCACCCCATTCAACCCCAACAACTACGATAATACATTTGAAAATTACGGCACTTCATATGCCAGGTGGCGCCTGGGCGTAAGTGCGGGTGGCGACATAAGATTAGGCCGTTTGGCTGTATTTGCCAACTATGGTTATTATTTATACTACCAAACCCTTTATCAGCCCAAAACCGATTATTCGCGTGAATTGGATTACCGTGTTAAAACCTATTTTACGCCCGGACTAAGATATTATGTATGTCAGTGGATAGCTTTGCAGGTAAAGCAATATATAAATCATCAATCGGCCGACTACTTAGGTTTGGGCGCGCTGTTCCGCATTTATTAGTCCGGAGTTTAGAGCCCTTAGTCTTAAGTCAAAAAGCGCAAAATCCGACTTTAGACTTGCGACTAATCCCGATAGCAATCGGGACTGTCTATTGACAATTTCGAGCTATTAAGCTACGGTACCTTCTTTAAGTTTTTCAGCGTTTTCAGCAAACTGTAAAGCTTCCATAATTTCCTGCAAATCACCGTTCATAACACCGGAAAGGTTATAGATAGTAAGCCCGATTCTGTGTTCAGTAAGACGGCCCTGCGGATAATTATAGGTACGCACTTTAGCAGAACGGTCGCCGGTGGATACCATTGTTTTCCTTTTCTTGGAGGTCTCTTCCAAGTGTTTTTGCAGCTCCATTTCATAAACCCTGGAGCGCAAAACCTGCAAAGCTTTGTCGTAATTTTTTAATTGTGATTTTTGATCCTGGCATTGTGCAACAATGCCTGTTGGTAAGTGTGTTAACCGTACTGCAGAATAAGTTGTATTTACCGATTGTCCACCTGGTCCTGATGCGCAAAACAGATCCTTACGTATATCGCTCACCTGAAGGTCGATATCAAACTCATCAACCTCGGGCAATACCACAACCGTAGCAGCTGAAGTGTGTACCCTTCCCTGGGTTTCTGTATCCGGTACCCGTTGCACACGGTGAACGCCCGATTCGTATTTTAAATTGCCATAGGCATCCTCAGCGTTAACGTTAAACACAATCTCCTTGTAACCGCCTGATGTACCTTCGGTATAGTCAACCAATTCGGTTTTCCAACCGCGTTTTTCACAATAGCGCATGTACATGCGGTAAAGGTCACCTGCAAAAAGTGCAGCTTCGTCACCGCCTGTGCCGCCACGTATTTCAATAATTGCGTTTTTAGAATCTTCCGGGTCCTTAGGTATAAGCATCACCCTTATCTCTTCTTCCTTTTCTTCCTGCTTTACCAACAACTCGTCCAACTCAGTTTTAGCCATTTCGCGGAACTCTTCGTCTTTCTCGGTGGCTAAAATCTCTTTGTTGCTTTCTATATTGCTCATAATGTTGCGATAGATATTATATTCATCCACAACTTTAGCAAGGTCTTTATATTCTTTATTCAGCTGGGCAAAACGCTTCATATCAGCCATGGCGTCAGGGCTGCTCAGTTCGGCTTCAACATTTTTCCAGCGTTGGAAAATCGCTTCTAACTTTTCTAACATATTTTTATTGGGATCTATCGCAAGCCGTGGCAGTTTGTCGCGGCAAGCAAAAAAACGTACAAAAGTACGGATTTTTAGCCAATAATTGTTCAGGCGAGTGTAAAGAGATAGCTCACATATAAAGACTCAATATAGCGTTACCGGGATATTTTATTGTTCCACTTTTGATAAAAGAAAATCTAATTCGTCCTTGTCTGCGAGTGGTTCTTTCCCGGATGTTTCGTTAAATACCATTGCCTTGTTACTATTTTTGTTGAATTGAGGCCACAATGGAAGACCCTTGCCGTTGGGGTTGCCTGTTTTTATAAAGTTGACCCAATAGGTTGACATCAAGGTCGCCAATTTAAAATCCGCGGGCTCCCACGGACGATTAAGGAATTTTAAATTATCCATCACATAAGCAACTTCGCCGGTATGGAATGCGCCGTATTTTACATAATCGGCAGTAGCCGGTAACTTGCGATTAAAATTATAAACAAAAACCGGCGACTTGATACTTTGCAAGCCTGCCCATTTATAATCTGATAAAGCAAAAATCATATCGCGACTTAATTTTATTTGCGAACGCATGGCTTCTTCGTCCGTCGAGGCCGGAAAATATTTTAAAAATTTATCTGCGTCAGCTCCATATTGTTCTTTTGCCTGTTCAATAAAGGCGTCTTTCTTTTTAAAACCGGCTACGAATGCCTCATCTTCATTCCAGCCAGTAATTAAGGGCACGTTGTTTTGCTTTCCAGATGCGTAAATTTCCGGAAGGGGTTCCGGCAATACATACCCGTCTACGATTGGTGAGAATCGCCCACGGAACTTCATCAGTTCGGCGGCAGGAACATCCCTTAGTTCTTTTAACGAGGTTGCATGTACCGATTCAGCTAATTTCAAACCTTGTTCTTCGGCATTTTGCAAATTATTTGCTTTGATACCGGGATTAGCAACCACCAACGAACCGCTTTCGGCTATCGCCTCATTAAAAAGTCCTTTTGCAAGTGGCGATGCAACTAAACAATTAACGCTCATTGACCCTGCCGACTGTCCGGCAATAGTTACATTACGAGGATCACCGCCAAAGGCAGCAATATTTTTGCTAATCCATTTTAAAGCTGCTAACTGATCAAGTAAGCCATAATTCCCCGAAGCATGATCAGGCGATTCCTTTGTTAATTCCGGATGGGCCATGAAACCAAAAACACCCACCCTGTAATTTATCGACACAAATATTATCCCTTTTTTTGCCATAGCTTCTCCATCATAAATTGGCACTGCAGCTCCACCGCTTGTAAAACCACCGCCATATATCCAAACAAAAACAGGTTTCTTCTCAGCTTTCTTTGCGTTGATCCATATATTCAAATAGAGGCAATCTTCGCTTATAGGTGTCTCAGGAATTAAAAACTCTGATGTATAAACCATAAAAAGTACCGGCTTTGCCTGCATTGGGCTGGGACCAAATGAATCACATTTTTTTATGCCCTGCCAGGCTTTTGCGGGCTGCGGGGCTTTCCAGCGCAAGTCACCAACCGGAGGTGCCGCAAAGGGGATACCTTTAAAAGCGATCACATCACCCGAATTGTTCTTTACGCCAGAGATTAAACCGGTCTCTATTTGGACGGTATCAAAAATTTTACCGGCTTCTGTTTTTAATTTAAATGAGTAAAACAAGGTGGAAACGCCTGCCAAAAGCATGCATACTGATAGTGCATATAGTCTTTTCATGAAAATTGGTTTATAATGTGTCGCTGTGACGCAATATATTAATTTATAAATAATAATTTCACGTTCGATACTTTTTAATATAATTTAAAAAGTATAATTTGCGCACTGTATCCTGCAATTATAACCTTAATAATACTGTGATGAAAAAATTGTCTTTGTTACTAAGCTGCTGCTTTATAACTTTTTTATCGTTTAGTCAACCTGGTAAAACCGGATTGGCCATTACACCCGAGCCGGTGAAGACCATCGTAAAAAAGGGTCAGTTCATTCTTCCGAAGCATGTAATGGTGCAAGCCGCTACAACGGGAGATGTAAAGCTGGTAACTGATTATCTTAAAAACAAATTGACTACTGCCGCAGGCGCCGCAGTTTCTGTAAAGAGC
>DASXMZ010000237.1:0-4542 GCA_036495385.1 Mucilaginibacter sp.
CCTTCAGATCCTATCATCAATTGGGTTAGATTATAGCCCGACGCATATTTTAAAGTATTGGCGCCAGTCCATATAATTTCGCCTGAAGGCAATACTACCTCCAGGTTTAGCACATATTCCCGTATGGTACCGTATTTAACAACTCTCGGGCCGCCGGAACCATGCGATACATTGCCTCCAATAAAACAGCTGCCTTTACTGGCAGGGTCGACCGGGTATAATAAACCTTTAGCCGCAACTGCATCCATAAATTCTTCAGTTACAACTCCCGGTTCAACTGTAGCCTGCAGGTTTTGCTCATCGATGGCTAAAATTTTATTGAAACGCTCCATTGCTATCACTAAACCACCCATAACAGGCAAAGCGCCGCCGCTCAGGCCTGTACCAGCACCTCTCGGCGTTACGGGTATCAACTGCTCGTTACAAAGTTTCATCAAAGCTGAAACCTCCTGTGCCGACTTCGGCTTTGCTACTACTTCGGGATAATAATGCAGATCTTCCGTTTCATCATGGCTGTACTTTTCAAGTTCAGTATGCTTTGTTATGACACTATCATCGCCAACTATCAACCTGATGGCTTCAAGTATGTTATCTGTTATTTTATTATAAGACATATCAATATTTGAGTTGTCTGAACCGGGATTCTACACGATTTTATGGATTTTTACGATTATTTTCAATGTTAAGAAATCAAATTAATCCATAGAATCCAAAAAATCCGGGTCAGGCATTAATAATAATACATGTGTATTCAACCTTACCCTTAATCGGCGGATTCAATTTCTTGATAGATATTTGTATCTTTTCAATAACGGGATAAGTACCTTTTATTTGATCAACAATTGCCTGGGCAACTGTTTCAATAAGTTTCCGCGTTTGTTTCATTTGCCCCTCAATCATTTGATAAAGCTGTTCGTAATCAATTGTGTTATTGAGTTTGTCTTCTTTGAGGCTGGTTGATGGTAAAAAACTCACTTCTACGTCTACTAAAAATCTATTCCCTATTTTTTGTTCTTCAGTATAAAAACCATGATATGCAAAAAACTCGGCGCCGTGTATGGAAATAGTAATCATGCCCAAAAGTAGTTTTTTTTATTTCGGATTTCGGATGTTCGATTTCGGATTTGTTTTATAAATCCCCTTAAGCCGGATTCAAAAATCGAATTAAGAGGTGATTGCGATTACCTTAACGTCATTCGGGCTATAAAAGTTCTTTTCTTGCCTTCTTTACCGCTCACAACGGCGAAATATTCAATAACAACTCTGGCAAACAAAAAAGAAAATTTGAAGAGGGTTTCCAAATAACTCCCTGTAATCATTGAAACAAATAAAAGTAACGATTCAAAAATCCTCTAAATCAAAAATTGAACATTCTAAATCCGAAATCGCAAATCCAAAATCCGAAATCAAGAGCTATCTTTGCCAACCAACTATATATCTTATGTCTAAAAAAGATCTGTTTGAATCGCCCGATTATTATTTACTGGATGAACTGCTTAGTGATGAACATAAATTAATACGTGCCTCGGTAAGGGACTGGGTAAAAAAGGACGTAAGCCCTATCATAGAAGATTATGCGCAGCGGGCCGAGTTTCCAAGACAGTTATTAAAAGGACTCGCTGAGATCGGCGCTTTTGGCCCAACTATTCCAGCTGAATATGGCGGCGCAGGGCTTGATTATATGGCTTACGGTATAATTATGCAGGAAATTGAGCGCGGCGATTCGGGCATCAGGTCTACCGCATCTGTACAGGGGTCGTTGGTAATGTATCCGATTTATGCATACGGCAGTGAGGAACAAAAGAAAAAGTACCTGCCGAAGCTGGCAACAGGCGAGCTTATGGGTTGTTTTGGTTTGACGGAGCCCGACCACGGTTCTGATCCGGGTGGCATGACCACGAACATTAAAAATGCCGGAGATCATTATTTGTTAAATGGCGCCAAAATGTGGATCTCCAATTCGCCGTTTGCGGATATTGCAGTTGTTTGGGCAAAAGATGAACAAGGCAAAATACGGGGCTTAATTGCCGAACGCGGCATGGAAGGTTTTACCACTCCTGAAACCCATAATAAATGGTCGTTACGGGCTTCGGCCACCGGCGAGCTGGTTTTTGACAATGTTAAAATTCCGAAGGAAAATATCTTACCAAACATAAGTGGATTAAAAGGTCCGCTGGGCTGTCTTAACCAGGCCCGTTACGGCATTGCCTGGGGCGCGCTCGGGGCTGCCATGGATTGTTACGATACCGCTCTAAGATATTCAAAAGAACGGAAGCAGTTTGGAAAGCCGATTGCGGCGTTTCAGTTACAGCAAAAAAAGCTTGCCGAAATGATCACGGAGATCACCAAAGCACAATTGCTGGTATGGCGGCTGGGTATGCTTAAAAATGAGAATAGAGCCACGCCAGCCCAAATTTCAATGAGTAAGCGCAACAGCGTGGAAACCGCGATAAACATTGCCCGTGAAGCCCGGCAAATACTCGGTGGTATGGGAATAACCGGGGAATACCCTATAATGCGGCACATGATGAACCTGGAATCGGTATTAACCTATGAAGGCACCCACGACATCCATTTGCTAATAACCGGCTTAGATATAACCGGGGAAGATGCGTTTAAGTAGAAGAGTGTTCATTGTTGATGGTTCATAGTTCATGGTAAAAAGGGGAAGGCCGACCGTTCAACGCGGCTGCTATGAACTGTCAACCAGGAACCATGAACCCAAAATGCAGCCGCTATGAACTATGAACCATCAACTATGAACCAATCAGAAAATCTCTATACCAATATCCTGATGATTTGATGATACGTTGCTGTGTTTTAAAATCAACGTAAATTAGTCCGAAACGTGGGTGATAACCTTCAGCCCATTCAAAATTATCGGTGAGCGTCCATATAAAATAGCCATCTATTTTGCAGCCCTCTTCCTTTGCCTTTAACACTTGCTGCAGGTTGGCTTGTATATATTCCAACCGGTTTACATCGTTTATTTTGCCGCCTGTTACCTCATCGTGAAAAGCCGCGCCGTTCTCTGTGATATATATTTTTTTTATCCGCGGATAGTCGCTGAACTTTTTTATCATTTTGTAAATAGCCGAAGGATAAATTTCCCATTTCATAGCGGTCAATGGAACATTTCTGTCTTCTGCTTTTACTAGTCGTGCATTAATGTAAGGCGTAAAAAATGAATATTCTACAATTTCGCGGGTATAGTTTTGTATCCCAATAAAATCAAAATCAAATTTCAAATTAGCCTCATCGCCAGGCTCATAATATTTTTCGATACCTTTCAAAACGCTAAAATCACTTATGGGATATCCCAACCCTAAAACCGGTTCAATAAATAAACGATTTATTAAAGCGTCGGCACGTTTTGCAGCGTCGATATCCTTTTGTTTGTCCGATGCCGGTTCAATGTGCGAGCATGAAAATGTGGTGCCTATTTCAGCGTGTGGTAATGCGTTGCGCAGTACCTTCGCACCAGCTGCCATACTCAGCGTAACATAATGTATAGCAGGCAAAAAGTTTTTTATCCCGGCGCGGCCAGGCGCATGAATACCCATAAAATAACCGGCAGCAGTAAAAACTGTAGGTTCATTCATTATCATCCAATGCTTAACCCTGTCGCCAAAATATTTGGCGCACACAGCAGTATATTCGCTAAACCAATTAATAATTTCACGGTTCGTCCAGCCGCCTTTGAGCTCAAGTGCCTGCGGAAGGTCCCAGTGGTATATGGTTACCCAGGGTTCTATTCCCTGCTGAATGCAGTAATCAATAACGCGATTGTAGTAAGCTATCCCCGCTTCATTTACTTCGCCTGTTCCTTCGGGTAAAATCCGAGGCCATGATATGGAGAATCTGAAATTCGGGATATTGAGTTGTTTAATGATATCAATATCTTTCTGATACTGATTATAAAAATCACAAGCAATTTCGGGGTTGTCACCATTTAAGATTTTGCCTTTTTTGGCTGCAAAAACATCCCATATTGATGCTCCTTTTCCGCCAATCGCGGTGGCGCCTTCAACCTGGAAGGCGGAGGCGGAAACACCCCATATAAAATCGGGCCCGAAAAGTTGTTTGGTAAATTGAATATTATGAGTACCGGATTCCATTAAAACGAGCTATATGAAGCCCAAATTTTGTATTTCGATTCTGAAACGAAAATTCAGCAAAAATTGTTTTAATGTATAAAAGACGACCGCATACTTCTTAAAATCATCCACTCACGGAATATTTTCAGCAGCTTTGAAAATTTAATAATTTTCATAATGAATTTACATAAATAGTATGAACAAATATAGCGAAGTGATATATCATTATCATATTTATAATATTAAGTTTTTATTAACAAATAAACATTCCTGGCAATTCAATTTTGGTGTTTAATTAGTTCTTTAACTTTACCTTATGAAAAATTACTTCATCAGTTTGTTTGATTACGACCATTATGCTAACCAACTTATCCTGAAAGTTATAAAGCAGGCCGATGAACCGGAAAAACCTGTTCAACTAATGGCCCATCTACTATCTGCTCAA
>DASXMZ010000238.1:0-7289 GCA_036495385.1 Mucilaginibacter sp.
TATAAAACATATAAACTTCGCTGTTTTTAGTTTCGCCTATAAAACCTGTGGCTTCGTTTACCACATCTGGGTTAAATTCATTGCCGGTTGCCGTGTAAAAAATATAACGGGCAAACTCGTTATAAGTTGGCAAATTTTCGCCCCGCAAAATGCTCTCCATTTCAATGACCGGTCCCAGTTCAAAATAACTAAAGGTGCCTCCTAAGCCATTTTTTAAATTTTCGTTTTTCGATGATTTAACCCCTTTAATTATCCTACGTACGCGTTCGGCGGTAACGTCATTTGCGTAAGCTTCCTGTTCTATTAAAATGAATTTACGATTGCCGTTATCTTCTTTATTTAACTCTAAAACTGCATGGCCAGTTGTACCTGAACCTGCGAAACTATCGAGGATTATGTCATTAGAGGTCGTTGCCTGCTCTATAAGTATTTTTACTAATGTTCTGGGTTTAGGAAAAGCAAAGATTTCCTCGTCGAATATCTCTCTTAAATCCCGAGTGCCATTCAACGTAAATCCTACTTTCTCACTTAATAGTGTTGAAAAACCCGTAAAGTCATCCGCTAGTTCTGATAAGTATTTTTTTTCACGTGGCCTGCCATCTTCTTTCTGTGGAAAGATAATCCTCCCTTCCTCAATTTTCCTCCTCATTGTATCCTTGGAATAACGCCAGCCAGTGTTTGCGGGACAATCATATTCTTTGCCCGTTTTAGGGTCTGTAATTTTATAATGTAGGTTTGGACGCCCCTCTTCATTTGCTAAACCCAAAATAGTGTTGCTCATCCACGGTCCTTTAGGATCGAAATCAGGATTAGAATATTTATTTTCATCGGATTTTTTACCTCGTAATTTAACATCGACGGATTTACCGAATGCAACTATATATTCATGGTCTACAGAGATTTTGTTTTTATTTCTACTATCTACAATCTGTCTACTTTTCCAAATTAATGTACTTAATAAATTATCTTTTCCAAAAATTTCATCCATTAGGCACATCAAATAATGAAATTCCATTTCATCGATGGAAATAAAAATCACCCCGTCTTCACTCAATAATTCACGTAATAATTTCAAACGTGGCATCATCATGCAAAGCCACTTATCATGTCTGGTTAAGTCCTCCTTATCTACGACTTTACCCAGCCAATCTTTTATCATCGGACTATTCACATTGTCATTATACGCCCAACCTTCGTTGCCTGTATTATAAGGCGGATCGATATAAATACATTTGACTTTGCCGGAATAAGTCGGCAATAAGGATTTTAGCGCTATCAGGTTATCCCCCTGAATAATTAAATTATCATGCAGGCTAACTGTATTTGTAAGGCTTAATTCGGGTTTTGGAACCAATTGATGATACTTAACCGCCAGATGATGATTTTGAACAAATGTTTTCCCTTTAAATTGTAATGATGGCATATAACTATTTGTTCCGTTAAATTAAGGT
This sequence comes from Mucilaginibacter sp., assembly GCA_036495385.1. Taxonomy (GTDB): domain Bacteria; phylum Bacteroidota; class Bacteroidia; order Sphingobacteriales; family Sphingobacteriaceae; genus Mucilaginibacter. The sequence continues at coordinate 1,452 of DASXMZ010000238.1, forward strand.
TAGTATTAAATAAAATACCCCAGTTTCAAAAATAGGAATTGGCAAAGATAATGATCTAAGTTTTGTCACAAAGTTTTAAACATAAAAATACTAAAAAAAATAGCATTTACAATAGGGTTTACTAAATTAAATAGCCAATAAAAAGATGGGTTAATTTAGAACAACTCCGCCCTCGTTGAGTTGTCTCCAACAAACTAGTAATTTATAATTTAAGCGTATTTCCCAGGTTATTAGCCTGCAATCCGTTAAGGAATCGACATAGAAAAACGGGGTTCAAACATCATGCGTTTTGCTGGAGACAAACCAGCAAAGGCGGGGGCATATTATGCGATGTGATATTATTATATCTTCTGTAAAATTATTATCTTTGGTATATCATGACGGTACTAACAATTGAAATCCCTGACACCGAAACCGATGAGGTTGTTAAATACCTTATGGAAAAACACGTTATTATTAAAGAAACCACAGTTAAAAGTTTAGAGGACCTGACTAAAGAGGACTATCAGAGAGATACTTTTATGCGCGCTAAAAACAGGCGCGGCTCCGCAGCTAAGTATCTATGATTTTACATCAACGCGATATTATTGAAGTTCCTTTTTTTGATGCCGGACCTCATCCGGCCATCGTAGTTTCAACACCTGAAATTTTTGAAGCAGAAGGATTTTTCTATGCAGTTAATTTGTCGACTAAGAACTGGTATCCCGACTGGACTTTCGCTATCACCCCTGATATGATTAATAATCCGCGTAATTTCAAAAACGGCTTTGCTGTGTGTCATGTGATGCAGCTTTATTATGCAGATGAAATAAGCAATCGATTTGGATCATTAAAAACGGAGTATTTTAAACAACTCGTCGACAAAATCAATCAGGTTATTTTCAAAAGCCTAGCTCCTCAATAATATATTATACACCACTCAATTACCCCCCGCCTTCGTTAAGTTGTCTCCAACAAACTGGTAATATACAATTTAAGCATATTTCCCAGGTTATTAGCCTGCAATCCGTTAAGGAATCGACATAGAAACATGGGGTTCAAACATCATGTGGTTTGCTGGAGACAACTTAACGAAGGCGGGGATTCGGGTGAGCTACAGGAAGATTCAGTTAGTTCTAATTTGGAACATACTGCCGCCGATGGTAAAAATATCCCACCCAATTTTATAGTGTTGATGCCATTATCTTTGGCGGTTACCGGGTAAACAGCACAAGCCTCCGTTTTTCAAGAACTTAATCCGAAAGTAGGGAAAGTCCGAAAGGCGGGATACTTTTAAAGGTGTCGAATTCGACACCTTTAAAACGATGCATCAGCCATTTCGTGAATATTCACGAAATGGTATGGCTTGCTTTATTTCATCTGTCTTTACACTTGTTTATTCGTAAATACAACACAAAAAATATAGTACCTTCATCGATGTTAAAGTTTCGGCAACGCCTGCCTTTATGAAAAACAAAGCAGAAAATAACCGAAAGCAATTTTACATCCGCAGAAACGGCAGTACAGTGGAAATAGATTTAGAAGAAACTGTTGCGTATTTAAAGCAGAAATGGGGATAAATAATAATATGGCAAAAAATAAAACTATCACCGTAAAAGGAACAGATATAACCATCATTAACAAAAATAATGATGATTTTATTTCATTAACCGATATGGTAAAGAACTTTGATGGTGGTGGCGCATTAATAGAAAGCTGGCTTAAAAACAAAGACACCATTTTATTTTTAGGAATTTGGGAACAAATTAACAATCCCGATTTTAATTCCCCCGAATTCGAGGGAATTAAAAATGAAGCCGGCCGTAATAGTCGGCTTTGTGTATGCTAACGAAGCTGATTTATTAAATGTAGCCCTGTTTGGTATTACGGCAAAACAATGGCGGGAGGCTAATCCAAAAGCCGAGGGTAATATAAGAGATGAGGCAACCATCGAACAATTAGTTGTTTTATCAAATTTGGAAAGCATAAACGCGGTTTTAATTTACCAGGGCAAAACGCAGCCGGAAAGATTAAAACAATTAAATGCGATTGCCATAACGCAGATGAGATCGTTACTTAACAGCAGACAAATAAAGAAACTGAAATAGCATGGCAAGGCAAATATCGTCTTCCTGTTAATTTATAATTTAAACCTAATTTCCCAGGTTATTAACCTGCAATCCATTAAGGCATCGACAAGGAAAAACGGAGTTCAAATATTGTCATGCGGTTTGCTGGAGACAAGTCCACCAAAGCGGGGTTAAAAAACTCAATATTTTATTGACCGAAACAAAAAAGCCTGAAGCCGTTTATCAACAAAAAATCACCAATTTAGACGAACTAAAAAGAGCCTTTTAGAAAAAGCCTTTAACGGCGAATTAAAGGCGACTGATGTGCTGATAGTATGATAAAAACGCTAAAGATAATTTCTGTTGATTTGCTGGACGAATACCGGCAGCAGGTTAGTGCTGCCCTGCAAGCTGCTTTTGATCAGTTAAAGGATGCAGAAATATCAAGTGATACTTTTAGTTTTTATACTTCGGTATCGGCAATTGCCTCGTCGCGTATTGAGGGGGAGCAAATGGAAGTGGATAGTTACCTGAAACACAAAATGCAGCAGGCGGAATATCAGCCGGACCTGGTTCAAAAGCCAGATGACTTGTACAAAGCCTATCTATTTGCACAACAAAATAGGCTAAGCGCGAATAACTTTTTGGAAACCCACAAATTAATTACCGCCCATTTATTGCCTGCTGGAAAACAAGGGGCGTTACGCATAGGGAACATGGTGGTAATGGAACATAAAACCGGGCGCATACAGTTTGAAGCGGCGCCGGGCTGGCAGGTAGGAAGCCTGTTTGATTCGCTTTGGCAGGATATTGAAACATTAAAAACACAAAAGCTTAGCCATTTGGAGGTGTTTTATTTTGCTTCTTTTATTCACCTTGCCTTTGTTAACATCCACCCTTTTGAAGATGGTAACGGCCGCGCCGGACGACTATTGGAAAAGTGGTTTGTCGCTGAAAAGTTAGGCTCTAAAGCCTGGTATTTGCAAAGTGAACTAAATTACTACACCCATGTAAACGATTACTATAGAAATTTGAACAGGCTTGGAGTATTTTATGAGCAGTTAGATTACACCAAAGCCATGCCCTTTTTGTTAATGTTGCCAAACGCTTTAAATACTTAAACCGATAAAAAAAGCAAAAACCCGGGCCGAACTTCCGCACTTCTTGGTGTTGTCTGCATAGTTGTTCGGAAGGTCAAAAAATGTACTTTGTGATATAGCTCAAAGTTATTTGTGGTTCATGTAATGATACTCCCGCTCATGGCCGCGGAGGCCTAGTTACTTTTGTCTTGGCAAAAGTAACCAAAACCGTGTCAGCAGAAATGCTTCTTTGCCGCCAAGGGCCTTTGCCCACAAGCCTGAAAAACAGCCGGGGCTGCAATTTTTTTGCGGGGATACCCTATCGCGTCTATACCTTACATGCAAAAATTTGCTATGCCCCTCCCACTTCACAGGCCTACTGTTTTTTCTGCTTTTTCCCGAAGCTGTTCTGCTGACCAGGAGAAAATGATATAAATAATAGGACATAAATCATTCTATTAAAGTAAAATCAAAAGCGGGCAAAGGCAGGTCACAACGGCGGGCCGGGTGTATGGCGTGAATGACGGTTTAGCTTTTTCGGGATGTAACCGAAAAAGCGTTAAAAACCGGCAGAGCGGGTGGAAGCATCGTTGTGACTTGATTTTTTGGTTCTTTTTCATCTAAGGAAAAAGAACTAGGCCTCCGCGGCCATGAGCGGGACAATTATTGTTTGAAGCAAGAAATAAAGTTTAAAAAGGCAAGGGTAAAACAATTCGATAAACCCCGATCAAAGGTGGAGAAAAACTCTTCCGAACGCCAAAACTACCGACTCCTCAAAATCATTTCTATTCCCGATTGGTAATAATACTTTCCAGTTGGTTTAACTGCTCAGCACTTAACTGTTTTAAGTTATCCTGGCTTAGTATGGTATTGTTAATTTGGATATAGTTATTTTGCTCGTTTACAACCCCGTACGTACGGGGCCGTTCATTTATTGCGCCAACCATTTCGAAATAAAGCCTGGCGGCCTTCATATCGCCGTTTACGGCATTCTTAAAAACACTTGCCAGCACCTTGGGCGCCATAAATTTGAACTGCTCTACCGAGGCTATGTGTTCGGGGTGCGTTTTATACTCCTTAAAATGTTTAACAACAGTTTGCCGGCTCAGGCCGGTTTCTTCGGCTACCAGGGTTTTAGGAGGCATACATCCGTTTGCGCACATATACTTTGAAATGGCACGGCTAATCACCATTTGGTTATATTCCCAGAGTTGGTTTTTTGTACTCGCTGGCACAATGGACTCTATTTTATTTATAAAGTTATCCCGTTCCTCGCCCGTTAATTGTTCGAGTTTTTGGGTAGCAGTTTCTTCAAGATAATCGCGCTCAGGCTTGCTTAAATCTTCTATGTCGGCTACACTGATCTTTTCGAGCGAAAGAAGACGGTTAACTCTTCGTTTGGCGTCTGTGAATTTTGTTAAAGCAGTTTTTTCTGTTTTTGTTACTATTTCCATTTTGTAATAATTTTAAGGATAGGCAATATACTAAAAAATACTAATATTTTTAGTAAAGTGTATAAATTAATGGGTTTACAGGCTAAATCACTAACTTATTGATTATCAAATCAATAACATAAGAAATCACGAAATAGTGTAAACTTTTGTAAACTTTTTGGCTACGAAATTTTTGCGCACCTTTCATCTGCACATCTAAAATTTGCACATCCGCACATCTTTTTATCCTGGCTCTTGTTTCTTGACTCTTGATTCTTTTTCTTTACCCCATGAAAGTTTACGGTATCACCAATTGCAACACAGTAAAAAAAGCACTCGACTGGTTTAAGGCTCACCATGTTGAATATGAATTTCACGATTTTAAGAAACTGGGGATAAGCGAAGCAAAACTGCAGGAATGGGACAAAAAGGCCGGGTATGAAGGTTTCTTAAACAAAAAGGGCACAACCTGGAAAGACCTTGATCCCGAAGTTAAAGAAAGCATAAAAACCAGCAGCGATGCCTTAAAACTTTTGCAACAAAAAACCAGCATGATAAAAAGGCCGGTAATTGAAAAGGATGGTTTTTTGTTTTTTGGTTTTGATGAAAAGGTATATAGTCAGTTGATTAAGTGAGTGGTTGATTGAGTGAATGGTTGGTTGTCCTTAACTTTCTTTCAACCTAATCAACACAATCTAACTTAATCAACCAATTCCGCGTAACATTCGTTTTACTAACCGCGCTCTTGTAAGTTTTATGCTATACTTGCGTTAAATTAAAGTAACTGACATGAAATTGAACTTGATAGCCGGCTCTATGCTGGCTTTTTTGGCGGTGGCTAGCGTTAGCCAGGCGCAGCAAACAAACCCGCCAAAACCGGCAGCGCCAACCACACAAACAGCGCCTCCGCAACAAACACCGGCCCAGCCACAAGGCCCTGTATCTAACTACAATTATCACGAAACTTTCGGGCCTTTGTTTTACACCAAAAATGGCAACGAGTATCGCGCCGCCGATGGCGAACCTGGTCCAAAGTATTGGGAAAACAGAGCTGACTACCAGTTAGCAGCAAAGTTAAATGACGAAACCAACGAGATTACCGGTTCCGAGATATTAACCTATACCAATAACAGCCCGCAAAATCTTGGCTACTTGTGGATGAACCTTGAACAGAACCTTTTTATACAGGATTCGAGGGGAAGTGGTATCGTGCCTTTAGTTGGCAATCCACCTGCATTAACAAGCCGTAACTGGGGTAGAGGCCAGGTCTTCGACGCC
>DASXMZ010000239.1:0-9214 GCA_036495385.1 Mucilaginibacter sp.
GACGCAGAGAATTATATGTCGGTATTTTACTCAGGCAACAAAATTCCGTGGGGGCCAAATTATACCGGGTTTAACAATAAAACTTTCGACGGTTTATTTGAACAAGCCTATCACGAACCCAACGACGAAAAGCGTTATGCCCTGTACCGCCGCATGGATAACCTGGTAATGCAGCAATCGCCGGTAGTAATTTTGTATTACGATAAACGGGTAAACCTTTACCAGAACAACATATCAGGGTATAGTATTAATGCGCAGAATTTGCTGACGTTGAAAAGAGTGATGAAGAAGTGATTATTAATTAGAGACCTTTAATATCCCCTCCATCCTTTGTTGATGTATTTGCCTCGAAACTTTTCTAACGAAAGAGCCTCATCAAAATAAAATTTAAATTTATCTGACAAAACCATGTCTTTAAATTTAACTATGGTATAACTGCTATCAAAGCAAATTATCTCGATAACCGCATCAGAATATTGAATGTTTCCATCTTCAAATAATAAGGGATAGCCTTCCGCAAAAGGAAGATTATTTTCATCGATTTTTATTTCCTTGCTTATAGGTACACCCAAAATTACTCCCCAAATAGTCTGAATATCTGTATCAACTATCATCTTGAATTGTGCAGGTGTTAAGATAAAATAGTCATGATCATAATTAATCGGTAAACTGGAAAAATTGGGTGATCCATTAAATTCAAAGTCAGATATTATCCAATTATAATTTTCTATATCATCATAAATTGGTTTAAATAAGACAGTCAAATCAGTATGATACCTAAGTTTTTTACTTTTATTAATTATCCAATTCATATGACTTTTTTGATTTGTTTATTCAACAGTATCCTCGTTTTTAGCAAAACCACCCTTTCTATTTCGCTCTATAAAGTTTACAATAAGCGAACTTTTAGTTACCATAAAATAGCCCAAAAATGCTCTTAAAAGATTTGATATAACCGGACCGAGTTCCTTATTTTGACGTAATCCAGCATACATTATAATATCAGCCACAAGTCTCGGTAAGCTATCCGATAGTATAAAACCACCCAATGCGATAACTGCGATAGTTAATAAGCTCAAGGGATATATATTTATTTCTACTTTTTCTTCACTAAAACCTTTTTCGAGACGCAGTTTTTCAATAATACTATCGGTTTTGAAAATACAATAACGAATTGTCCAAATAAGAAGCAGTACCATGAAAACCATTCCTGACAGCGTTATATAAAAAAATACTTTATCATGGTCCTTATATAATATTTTATTCAAACCATTAAAAATGTAGATAATCGAAAAATCTGTCGACAAAATGCTCAATATCTGCCAAATAAGATACAAGCCAAAAATCTTTAAAAAAATTGTCCAAAAGGTTCTTAGGTTCATTGTGATAATATTTAGAATGATAAATGTATCTATTAAAATTTATTATTCCTAATTCTGTCGGAACCGCTGATTTTTTTGATTTCTGGATTTCGTTGATTAGTGAAAAGGAAATGTTAATATTTGAGGGTTTTCCGGCTGGTGTGCCTTATCCTGATTATTTTTATTTGTGAATTTTTGACCCTATACGATACCCTGTATTCATCAATCTCAAACGCATGCTAGCTTCCATCGTTATCTTTCTTATATTTATCAACGGGGTATATGGTATAATTGTCAACCAGGTTTTCTATTCTTAGCAAGATATTTTTTTCAAGTTTATCGGCGTACGAGATAAAACCGTTTCCCACTATAAAATCCAGAGCCTTGTCTAATTGATTAAGCGCGGCTTTTGACCATTTAATTTCCACCGGCGCGCTTCTTTTTATCGGCAAAGAATTTTTTCACTTCATCGTGTGTTAAATAATCACCGGAATCAATTTGCGCTTCAGCCTCATCCAACTCCTTATTATATTCGTTTAAGAATTCAGCGTCGGCTACTTCTTGTTCGTCAGTAGACTTATAATTATAATGTCTGCTTTCAAGAAAATCTAACAGTGCCTTTTCCTCTTGTTCGTTATATGGATAAACCTGTATAGTCATAAACAAATTTAACTATTAAACATGATTAATTATAATGTCGCTTAACAATGCTAATTTTATGCCTGCTGGCGACTGTATACTTGAATTAGAAATATAAGACGATCTGCCATCGTTTCATGAATATGAAATCATAAACTATGCATCCATGCAGATTAAAATCATCAACGGAACCATAATCACCCCTCACCAGGTATTGAAAAATGGAACTATACTAATTACAGGTAATAAAATTACTGAAGTTAGTGAGGGAAATATAGATGCACCTGAGGCAGTTATTATTGATGCGGGTGGTAAATATGTATCGCCGGGTTTTATTGATATTCACGTACATGGCGGCGGTGGTCACGACTTTATGGATTGTACAGAAGAGGCTTTCCTGGAGACTGCAAAGCTGCACGCCGCCTTTGGTACAACAGCTATTACTCCCACCGCGCTTAGCTGTAGCCAGGAGGAGTTGTCGCAGCTTTTGAAAGTATATGAGCAGGTGGAGCAAAAGGAACATCCAGGCGCTGCGTTTATCGGAATGCACCTGGAGGGGCCATATTTTGCAATGGAACAACGCGGCGCACAGGATCCAAGATACATCCGTAACCCCGACCCTTCAGAGTATATGCCTATTCTTTCGGAATACGGCCACATCATTAAACGCTGGAGTGCCGCCCCGGAATTGCCCGGCGCATTGGAATTTGCAGATATCCTCAAAACAAAAAACATATTGGCCGCCCTGGCGCACACAGATGCTATTTATGAAGAAGTACTGGCAGGTTTTGAACGTGGGTATACACACGCTACTCATTTGTATTCAGGAATGCTGGGCGTTACACGGCGTGACGCCAAACGGTATGCCGGGGCTGTGGAAGCCGCGTTTTTGATAGATGAAATGACCGTAGAGATTATTGCAGATGGCGAACACTTGCCGGCCGCTTTGTTGCAACTGGTTTATAAAATAAAAGGTCCGGATAAAATTGCACTGATCACCGATGCCATGCGAGGCGCTGGTATGCCGGAGGGCGATAGCATTTTAGGCAGCAAGCACAACGGCCTAAAAGTGATTATTGAGGACGGCGTAGCCAAACTACCAGATCGCACCGCCTTCGCGGGTAGTGTAGCCACAGCCGACCGACTGGTACGCAACATGATTCATCTTGCAGGAGTGCCTTTGCCCGAAGCAGTAAAAATGATGACTAGTACGCCTGCCGCTATCATGAGCATAACGGATAAGAAAGGTTCATTGGAAGCTGGAAAAGATGCTGATATTATAATTTTTGATGATCAGATTAATGTTAGTTTGACGATGATTGGTGGGAAGGTTGTGTATGATAGGACAAATGCTGATTCGGCCCGGCAAACGGCTGAGGCTTCTATTGATAAGTAATCAAAACCTTGTCATTGAGGAACGAAGCAATCTCCTCGACCTGTGTTAACATAAATGCATTTACGCCGATGCATAGCTAAGAGATTGCTTCGTACCTCGCAATGACAAATTTTTATAAGATGCAAATAAAAATATCCGACAACCGCAAACAAATGGGGCAGGCAGCAGCTCAAGCCATGGCTGAAACCATACGAATGTTGTTGTTAAACCAGGAAGAAGCAAATATCATTTTCGCCGCTGCACCGTCGCAGAATGAATTTTTAGCCGCTTTAATAACTGAAGATATAGAATGGAACCGCATCAACGCTTTTCACATGGACGAATACCTTGGTCTGGATCTGGCCGATGAGCAATCGTTTGCGCGCTTTTTACATGATCATTTGTTTTCAAAGGTGCCCTTTAAGTCGGTGCATTATTTAAACGGCAGCGCACCGGATGATAAAGCAGAGTGTGATCGTTATGAAGAATTATTAAAAACATTTCCGTCTGATATTGTTTGCATGGGCATTGGCGAAAATTGCCATATCGCCTTCAATGATCCACCTGTCGCCGATTTTAATGACCAGTTTACAGTTAAAAGAGTTTTATTGGAAGAAAGCTGCCGCCGCCAGCAAGTAAACGACGGATGTTTCCCTTCATTGCATGAAGTGCCGCGATATGCTTTAACACTCACAGTTCCAGCCCTGATGCGGGCGCCGCATATTTTTGTTATTGTGCCCGGTGAAAGAAAAGCCCGGGCAGTATATCACACCCTGTATAGCGCTATTGATGAACAATACCCTTCCACCATATTGCGCAAACACGACTGCGCTGAGCTTTTCCTTGATAAAGACAGCAGCGCGTTGTATACCGGCGAAGAAAAAACGTCCGATAATTCTTTTTCAAATAATAAAGATTAATTTTCAGTTATGAAAAAATGGTTGTTCGCGTTATTGCTGGCATTGATCAGTTTCCATATCGCCCACGGGCAGGATACCGGGAAAGATAATTTTGCAGTAAAAGGTTTCCATCTCGATTTACGAATCCAGGTTATGCTTATGGAGGGCTTAAAAAAACTGGCCGTTCAGCTTCACAATGGGGGTATCAATACCTTGATAATGGAGTATGAGGCCACCTACCCTTTTGAAAAACACGCGCTGATACCAAACCGGTATGCTTACAGCAAAGCAGAAATTATATCTTTTGTCAAGTTTTGTAATCAGCTGCATATTGATGTTATTCCCTTGCAGCAGAGCTTTGGGCATGTGGAGTATATTTTGCGTCATTACCGTTATGCCGCTTTGCGCGAGGATCAGAAGGACCTTTCACAGGTTTGCCCGCTTCAAACAACGGCCGATAGCCTGCTGTTTTCAGATTTGTACAAAGAACTTGCAGCCACACATAATTCAAAATACATCCATATCGGCTGCGACGAAACTCATTTGCTGGGTCATTGCCCATTATGTTCCAAAAAGGTTGCGGAGGAAGGCGTCTCCAAACTTTATATTGATTATGTACGGATGCTTTGTAATATCGTAATCAAACTGGGCAAACGGCCGGTGCTTTGGGCCGACATTGCCTTGAAATATCCTGACGCCATCAAAGAACTTCCTAAACAAACCATCTTTATCGACTGGAATTATGGCTGGGACTTAAACAGGTTTGGCGAACACCAAAAATTGATGGAAAGCGGCTTCGAAATTTGGGGAGCCCCGGCGCTGAGAAGTCACCCGGATAATTACTTTTTAACACAATGGGAAAAGCATTTTAACAACATCCGGAATTTTGTGCCTTATGGCAGGAAATCTGGCTACAAAGGCATGGTGATGACTTCCTGGTCAACCTCGGGCGAGTATGATGGGGTTTATGAATCATCAACAGATTTGATTGATCTATACGCCCTCAGGCACGTATATCCACTGGCGGGTTTCAATATACTTTTGGCAGCTTATATGGAAAGTTTACAGTCGGATAAACCGCTCGACATACCCGACTTTATTCAAAAATATTGTGCGGATCATTATGGGTTAAACACGGCACAGTCCATAAAATTCTGGCAGGCTTTAAAAATGGCTCCCGATGAAGTGGTGAATGGTGAAGTAAAATCTCAAAAACCGATTTCGCTGGTTATGTTAACAGATAGCGCAAGTGAAGCGGCAAAAATACTGCATGCAATAATTCCGTTAAAAGGCAAAACAGAGTTTGAACATTACCGCCTTATGGCCGATATCCGATTGCAATATCTCCGGTACCAATGCATTGAGGCTGAGGCTAATTCGATAACATTTACACCGGCTCGGGCTCCTGCACTTTTAACAAAACTGAACAAGTTAAAAACTGACGGGCATTTGCTGGATGAAAGATTTGCTACACTAAATAAAGATGTACTTTATCCGGCTGGTATAGCTGAAGAAAATCAGCTTCGCAATCAAAAAATAAATTTACTTTTTTATAGGTTGTCGAAGGGTAAATAGTTATAGAAAGTACGATCAAAACAAACCATTCAATGATCAGTCAGGAATATCCAAAAATGTATTTATACAGGCGAATAGTTCAGGCGAAGCTTTTTATTGATACGCATTATGCCGATAACATTGATCTTAACGTCATAGCCGACGAAGCTTACTTTTCAAAATTTCATTTCATCAAACAGTTCAAAAATATTTACAGCAAAACGCCGCACCAGTATTTAATTTTTGTGCGGGTTGAAAAGGCAATGCAATTATTAAACGCCTGCATTCCTGTTTCGGAGGTTTGCTATTCGGTGGGATTCGAAAGTTTAAGTTCATTCAGCGGTCTTTTCAAACGCGTTGTCGGTTTAACGCCATCCGCTTATTTGCTAAAACAACAAAAATTAAAAGCAAGAATAGCAACGGCCCCACTAACCTTTATTCCGGGCTGCTTTGCCGAAAAAAACGGTTGGATAAAAAAATAGCAATTTTGGAGAAATGATATTTTAGTTTATAAACTTGCTTTGGCATAAAAACAGCAAAACAACATGAAAACCAATGAAAACAATATTTGACAACGAAACACGCGAGGGATTGATTGACAGAATCAACACGCTCAATGAAAATAGCAAGGCTCAATGGGGTAAAATGAATGTTTACCAGGTTATAAAACATTGCAGAACATTTGAAGAGATGGCCTTGGGGAAGAGAAAATATCAGCAAGCATTCATTGGCCGGTTGTTTGGCAAAATGGCATTGAAAAGCTTGATAAAAGATGAAAAACCACTCGCGCACAATACCCCGACACTTCCTGACTTGAAAATTACAGGAGACGGAGATGTTTCATCTGAGAAATCGAAATGGATAGCCCTTATTAAGGAATATGATCATTTTTCGAACGATGATTTTGTTCATCCCTTTTTTGGTAAAATAACAAAAGAACAAACGGGATACCTGGCCTATAAGCATACTGATCACCACCTTCGGCAATTCAACAGTTAGATAATGTACCTATACACGTAGCTATACCACCGGTTTTGCGGTAAACATGCGGTTGTAATACGTCCGGTAACCATATCCCAATAACAGGTTAGGTACCATCAGCAAAACGCCCATATACCAGCCGGATGGCACTAAAATGGTATGGAACAGCAACACGTTTAAACTCATCGGGAAAACAACTATCGCAAAAAATGGAGCATACCGGTTCAGTAAAAACGACAACCCGCCTGCTATTTGTAATATTTTCATCATCGGGTAAATGTAACCTGTACCTTTGAGCCCCCTAATAAGCGCCCCTGGTGCACCGGTATGTAACGGCTGATAGGGAATAAAATGCAGGTAGTAGTCGAGGCCGAACACCAGGTAAAGGAGCCCAAGCAACAGGCGGCAAATTAATACAGTGGTTTTCATAAGGGTGGGTATAAATTATTCAAACTTAATAATCTGATTGGTATTTTCTTTATTTCCAAAAAAACGTTTTTTAACCCTGCAGGCTTTAATTTATATATGTCTGACATCAAGATTTGCTCTAATCTGCTGCGGAATGTAAATATGTTATGACAATATCTATTTCGCATCCGATAACATACTTTGCGAGGGTATAATCGCGCTTAATATTGCAGCCATATTTCTTGATTTTTGAGAGGTATGCTGACGCCGTTGAAGAGGCCGAAGAGTTACAGCTAGAAATTAGTATTTATTTATAAAAAACAAATAATGGAACAGAACACACAGAACACCGCCCTTCTGGTAATGGATATGCAGGCAGGCACGCTCGGCAGTTTGCCCGATGCATCGGCATTTATCAGTAATGTAAATAAAGCTATCGCAACAGCACGCAACAAAAAAATTCCGGTTATTTATGTGGTAGTGGGGTTTAGGCCTGGTTTTCCCGAAATAAGCATGAGCAACAAAGGCTTTTCTGCAGCCAAAGAACGGTTTGCCAGCGTAAACATGAATGACTTTATGAAAATTCATCCTGATTTGAAACCGGAGCAAGGGGAGGTCACCGTTATCAAGCGCCGGATCAGCGCGTTTACAGGCAGCGATCTGGAAGTGGTTTTAAGGGCCAAAGGTATTCAGCACATGGTGCTAACCGGAATTGCCACCAGCGGCGTTGTTTTATCAACGATACGTGAAGCGTCAGACAAGGATTACCGTTTAACCGTATTAGCTGACTGCTGCGCCGATGGGGATGAAGAAGTACACCGCGTTTTAACCACCAAAATTTTCCCGCGCCAGGCCGAAGTTCTGGGCGTGGAAGAATGGAGTAAATTATAAATTGATAAAAACACATGTGGCATTAAACCGCCGCATGTGTTTCTTTGGGTAGTTCCAATTCTATTCTTTTTAATACAATATTACCAACAGGCTTTACTACCAATGGTATTTTCTCTACATAGGTTTCGCTCGTATCCAACCCAAACGCTTTGGCTTCTGACTGCGCTAGCTTTTTTATGGCGAAGTAGCTGTTTAATATAAATGCCTCGCTGTGGCTGAACAGGTTATTATAAGAAAGGAATTTTTCCATTATTACAAACCTGAAATCAGCAGTAATATTAAACTTATGGAGCGATTCATAGTGGCTGGTAATGTCGATCTCTCTTCGGGCAACCATATCTTCAATCACCTTGCGGTATAATACATTAACCCTCGGTTGTATCCTGAACCCAAGCCTGAACTCAACCCTTATTACCTTACCGGGCTCTACTTGCTCAACACTGTATTCCATGGTGTAAGGCTCGTTGGTGGTCTCGATATGAATAAACCAATAAGTGTCGGCCCGTTTGGGTTTACGACTCATAATGGAATACATAATCTTTTCTTCTATCTGCTTGGCGTTGTTAGCCTTAGTAAGATACACCAGGTGAGTGGAGTACTTACTAACGCTTTGATCAACGCTGAGCGCATTTAACAGGGGTAACTGGTCTTTAAGGTCAATAAAATTTAAGAAACGGTTGTTAATTTTCCGGGCTTTGAACCATATGTACATGGTAAATATCAGACCGATTTCGAATACTACAAAGAACAACCTCTTCAATAGTTTAACTGCATTGGCCACGAAGAACGAGAATTCGACAGTAAGGAAAACGCATAAGATGATAGTTACCAACCATATGGGCCAATGCTTAACATATCGCATAAAATAGTACATCAATATGGTGGTCATCAGCATAGCGATAGTTATGGAAAAGCCATAAGCTGCCGTCATTTGTTCTGATGTCCGGAAATACATTGTCACTGCTATACAACCAAAGCAGAGTATCCAATTGATGCTGGGGATATAAATTTGTCCGCGAATATTTGATGGGTATTTTATGGTAATGCGCGGCCAGAAATTCATGCTCACGGCCTCGCTGATAAGGGTAAACGAGCCGCTGATTAGT
>DASXMZ010000240.1:0-2044 GCA_036495385.1 Mucilaginibacter sp.
TTTTCCGGCCATGATAGCGACAGCATCGAGCGCCGCCAAACCTACACACATGTCACTTGGATTAACAGCTATACATTGGCTGCTCGTACCAAATATGGCATGCATGCGGTTATATCCTTCCATCGCACCGCAGCCTGAGCCTGGTTCACGTTTATTACATGGCATGGTGATGTCATAAAAATAAGAACAACGCGTACGCTGCATCATGTTGCCGCCAACCGTAGCCATGTTACGCAATTGAGGGGATGCACCTGCTTTAAGCGCCATTGCCAGTAAAGGTTGTTTTTCAACCACCAGCTTATTTTCTGAAACTGTGCTGTTTAACGCCAGCGCACCGATATGAATCCCCGTTTTGGTGGGGGATATGCTCTTTAAAGGAAGATGGGTTATGTCGACCAGCTTATCAGGAGCCGTAACTCCCCGTTTCATTAAGTCGACCAGGTTGGTACCGCCAGCTATGATCTTTGTACCGGGTTTGTTTATTGCATCCAATACTGCCTGCTGCGATGTGGCTTTTACATATTGAAACTGTTTCATACTACTTGCCCTCCATCTTTTACTTCCTGTATGGCATTAACTATATTGGGATAGGCCCCGCATCGGCAGATATTACCGCTCATAAATTCCCTGATCTCTGTTTCTGAATTTGCGTGCCCCTCCCGGATGCAGCAAATGGCCGACATGATTTGTCCCGGCGTACAGTATCCGCACTGGAAGCCATCGTGTTTCAAGAATGCTTCCTGCATAGGGTGCAGGTCATTTCCTTTAGCCAAACCTTCAATTGTGGTTACTTTTTTGCCATTTACCATAACACCGAGTGTAAGGCAGGAAAGCACCCTATGACCGTCGATATGAACAGTGCATGCACCGCACTGGCCATGATCGCAGCCTTTTTTGCTGCCGGTAAGATCAAGCTGTTCACGCAGGATATCAAGCAAGGTAGCCCGCGGCTCAACTGACAGATTTTGCGCCACGCCGTTAACCTCCATTTTCAGCGGCATTTTTTCAAATGCTTCGGCTATTTTTTCGTCAATATGCAGCGACGCAGCCTTGACAGCAGTTCCCGGCGCAAGAGCGATGGCGGTGAGTAACGTAGACTGCTTTAAGAAATTACGGCGTGAATTATCCTTCGCCTCCAATTCTATTTCGGGCTCGATATGGTTTTCATTGTATTCCATAGATAATTTGCTTTAGAGAAATAAAGTTACCCATTTTTTGTAAAAAGAAAGGATTTGAACAAAGAATTTACACAAATAACGTTATATTTTTAAAAGTATAACGTATTTTTAATGAGTGAGTTATGCTGATATATGTCAGCGATTACTGCACCATGATCATTAATGCTATTAAAATATAGATATGTTAAAAATTGATATATTAGTATCTGATTAAACCCTTATTATGACTCGAAGAAACGGCAATATTTACTTTATCTTAGTGTCCGAAAAGATTCTCCTAAGAACTTTATTTTTTATTTTACTCATCAATATTTGTCCAGAGATAACAATAGGGCAAACTAGTCCTTTAAGCATTTACACTTCCAAAACGTTGTTCCATTCCATTCCGGCGACCGACAAAGAGGGCTTTACTAGTTTTAAGTTTATGAAAGCTCAAAATGCAAAAGACGAATACCTTTTTGTAATTTATAAGGATCATATCGATTTAAAAACCACAAAACATGTAACCTTAAAAATAACCAAGGTCGAAAACAAATATGTTGACGATATAACTTATTTCGTTCGCGATCCACAAAATAGGTATTATTCAATCGAGATACCAAAGGACGCGTTTGAGGGTAGTTACGATATTTCCTACAGTCTGCTTAATAAAAAAGGAGAATTTTTATCTGTCACAATGATAATTTGTAAGAAACTTGATAAACTTCGTTGAATGTGAAATTGACGCATTTCACCCCGGTGAATTTTTGCAAGAGGAAATTGAAGCGAGAAACATCTTAAAAAAAGACATTGCTAAATCCCTTGATATTTTGCCACACCATTTAAGCGAAATCTTTGCAGGAAAAAGAAATATATCGGCACGCCTG
>DASXMZ010000241.1:0-4370 GCA_036495385.1 Mucilaginibacter sp.
AGCAGTGGGCAGTTAGCAGTTGGCAGTAATTCAGTGGGCAGTGGGCAGTGGGCAGCAGGCAGTATATTGGATATCGGTACAGGGAGCGGATGCATTGCAATTAGTTTAAAAAAGAATTTACCACAATTTAGTGTATCGGCAATTGATATTTCAAAGCAAGCTTTGAACACAGCGAAAGAAAACGCCAAACTGAATGAAGTTGATGTTAATTTTATTGAGGCCGATATACTAAACCTTAAATCCGAAATCGAAATTCCGAAATCCGAAATCATAGTAAGCAATCCCCCTTACGTTACCCTGCACGACAAAACGCAGATGCACTCCAATGTCACCGACTTTGAGCCATATACTGCGCTTTTTGTTCCCGAAAATGATCCTTTAGTCTTTTATAGAGCAATTGCCGATTTTGCGGTGACTCATCTTGCTCCAAACGGGTTGTTGTTTTTTGAGATTAATGAAAGCTATGGTGAAGATGTTGCTGAACTATTGGCTGATAAAGGTTTTAAAAATGTTGAGTTAAGGAAGGATATGAGTGGTAGAGATAGGATGATAAAGGCTTCGCGTTAATTCAGTTGTTCATTTATCACCTCCGATTTAATTAAAAGCCTCTAATTTTCTCGAGATTGCTTTTTATGAGATCAGCATATTCCTTATTTTCAATCTTCACATTATAATGCTCACGGTGTTTGTGAAAAACCTGCTTAACATTGACCGCCGGAATCAAATCTCCATCCAGGACATCTGTATTACCTGATAACGAAAGTTTATTTAAGGATTGTAAACCTTGAATAAACTTGATTGAGTTTATTCCCTTACAGTCTCTCAGTACCAAATTTTCCAGTTTAAATAAACTACCAATAGAAGTATAATCTCTTATTTTTGCACAATGGTCGATTTCAAGCGAAATAAGGTTTTTTAAACCACTTAAATGCGCTATATCTTCAAGATATCTGCAATAACCCAACGACAAATTCTCCAAAAAAAGAAAATTATTAATTCCATTCAGATTCTTTATAGAGGCTGTTTTTACCGTTAACTCCTTTAGTTTTGTTAGTTGAGAGATAGGAAGAAAATCTTTTTCTTTAAAATCGATCAAACACAAAGAAGTAAGATTTTGACATTTTTCTAATCCTAACACCTTGCCTTTCCACCACTGTATCGCTAATGTTTCAAGATTTACCTGATTGCTTAAATCGATTTCATTTTTTCCTTGCGTAATAATTGATAATTCCTTTAATCCTATTAAGGCCGACAAGAAACTTAAGTCGTGATCGTCACCGCTTGTAATACTCAACACTTCCAAAAAACCACACTCTTTTAAAAAATTTAAATCAGCTAATTTATCTTCTTTCAAATCTGTGAATATTCGCAGACCTCTTAATTTTCTTTTTTTGATAGTGGAATGAATAAATTCTATAGTATGTCCTTTTTTATAGACCAGTAAATTACCATAAGACGATATTTCGATTTCCTGTTTCATAAGATTATTTCGATTACTGAAAAAGTTAATCATTTGCTTGTATGTTATTTATATACCAAAATTGTAAATCAATTAATCCTAAAAATCCAAGTTCTTACAAAATCCGAAATCGAACATCCGAAATCCGAAATAAAAAATCAGCTTCTCGGATGATACTGAATAATCGTCCCCTTCAAATACTCCCTATCCAGATGGGTGTAAATTTCTGTAGTAGTAATACTTTCATGACCCAGCATTTCCTGAACAGCGCGCAGGTCCGCACCGCCTTCAACCAGGTGTGTAGCAAATGAATGCCTGAAAGTATGCGGGCTGATCGTTTTATTTATCCCTGTAAGTTCAGCCAGTTGTTTAATCAGCATAAATATATAAACCCTGCTCAGCCTCGCTCCTCTCCGGTTTAAAAAAACCATATCCTCCTCGCCTTTTTGGATGGGAATATGCACCCGGATATTCTCAATCCATATTTTTAAGGCTTTTACTGCCGAACCGCCAATGGGAACAAGCCGCTCCTTACTGCCCTTTCCAACTACTTTTATGAATTCAATCTCCAGATAAAGGTTTGATAGTTTAAGCTCGGTTAACTCCGATACCCGCAGGCCGCAGCCGTAAAGTACTTCCAGTATGGCTTTATTCCTAGCGCCCTCTGGTTTAGATACATCAATTGCGTCGATGAGTTTATTTATATCGTTAATGCTTAAAGTGTCGGGCAGCTTTCGTTGAATTTTGGGAGATTCGAGCAATTCAGAGGGGTCACTTTTTATCAAATCCTCCATCAGCAGGTATTTAAAAAAGGATTTTATGCCCGATAATATCCTTGCCTGGGAGGATGGGATCATGCCAAGTTCATTCACCCATACAATAAATTGACGTAAATCACCGAGGGTGATTTTTTCCGGATTGAGCTTTCCGCCCTGCAGATCAGCGAATTGGTATAATTTTTCTATATCCCGGCTGTAGGCTTCGATAGAGTTTTCAGAAAGGGACCTTTCTAATTTTAAATATGCCTGGAAACCTTTTATTGCCGAACGCCAATCCAATTGATTTTTTTTCTAAAGTTTTATTTAAGTTTGAGCTGATGAAGATACAAATAATTAATGGCCCAAATTTAAACCTGCTCGGCGTTCGTGAAAAATCAATTTACGGCAACACTGGCTTTGATACTTATCTTGAAAGTCTTCACGAACTATATCCAGACATCGATATCGATTATTACCAAAGCAATGTCGAAGGCGAGATTATTAATAAACTACATGAAATTGGTTTTAGTTACGACGGCGCTGTATTAAACGCCGGAGCCTATACACATACTTCAATTGCCATTGCCGATGCTATTGCTGCTATAAATACACCGGTAATTGAGGTGCATATTTCAAATGTTTATAAGCGCGAAGAATTCAGGCATAGTTCAATGCTGGCAGCTAATTGTAAAGGCGTAATAGCCGGTTTTGGCATGGATTCGTACCGTTTAGCCATTGAAAGCCTTTTAATTGTATAAAATTCAAACCTAATTATAACGTTTTAGGTATTAACCCCTTTATTTTCAATATATGCGCAATCTCGTTAAAGCCATACCACTGATCGTATTTTTATTTTTCTCTGCATATAATGGTTTTGCACAGGATACGATTAAAAAAAAACCGTCTTTAAAGAAAAGAGAGCAACAAAGGCATGCCATGCGTTCGCGTGATTTGCTAATAAACTCCATTACCAAATCAGACACCTCTATAGGTAATCTGCTTCATAGGGTTGAACAATATACTACAACCTACAACCAGATCGACAACACCTTATCCGAAGGGTTGGACACAGCGGATATAAGTGTGGAATTACCGCCGGTGATGAGGGGAATAGATAAGATTATTACGCTTGGTGATACTCATAAATCAAGCACACTGCGTTATTTATTTGTACTAAGGGACAATTTAGACCGCATGCAGGATAAGCTGGACGGATGGCAATCTGACCTGGCCGATATCAACACCAAATTAGTCCAGAACCAAAATGACCTTTTTAAGTTTAACAAGGACTCATTGTTAAAAACCATTCCATCAGACAGCGCGGTGCGGGTAACTTTTTTTAGCCATTTAAAAGTGCTCAGAAAATTATGGCATAAGGTAGATTCCGCCAATAGAGGTGCTTTGATAAAGGTTAATCTTCTGCAGGATAAAACATCAGTATCCTATACTAAAATACTGGATGAAACCGACCATCTCGATGCTAAAATAAAAGGATTTGCAACTAAGGCTTTCAGTGGCGAATCTGAGTATATATGGAACATCAGTAGTCAATACAATAGTTTTGACACTGCTTTAAATAGTACAATCAAACTTAATCAAGTGCTGTTTAACTATTTCCTTAAAAATGACAAGGAAAGAAATTTAATTGTGGCGTTATTCGCCATCCTTGTTTTCAGCTGGATAATATATAACCGCACCAATGCAAAACGAATTAATGATGATTCTGTATTTAACCAGGCTAATCATATTTATAAAAAACCTCTTATTTCGGCGTTACTGATCGTAACATCAATTTCGCCCTATTTTTACTCGCATCCGCCGGCTGTTTTCATGGAAATATTCTTTTTAATTTCCATTATTTTGACGCTTATACTCATAAGAAAAGATTTTCAGGGGGCAATGTTTAATTTCCTCATCCTGCTTTTCGCCCTAACAATAGTTTACAGTATAAGTAATCTGTTCATACAACTTTCGGATGTTGACCGGTATGTAACGTTCCTGTTAAGTGTGGTATCAACGATTGCCGGTATTGCTTTTTATAAAAAGGTAAAAAAGTCTCCTGATAGTCATCTGCCATATACTGCGCCTGCATTAAAAGTTTTTGTCGTGTTGCAGGTTTTATCTATGTTGCTCAATATAACTGGCAGGTTCAG
>DASXMZ010000242.1:0-6699 GCA_036495385.1 Mucilaginibacter sp.
TATCAAAACCTTTATCAAAGCTCAATTCATGCTGAATATAGAGAAACACCAGTGCGCAACTCGCCAATCCGACAGCCAATCCTAAAACATTGATCGCAGTGGTGGTTTTGCGTTTCCAGAGATTGCGGAAAGCCAGCTTGAGGTAAGTTTGAAACATAATAAAAGGTTATACCCAAAAATAAAGGTTTGCCGCAAACTATTGCCGACTGCGTATTTATTTAACAAAGTTTAACAATGAGCAGACTTGCGGAGTTTTTTGTCCACGTAGGCTCTCCGAATGAATCCTGCGAAAGAGCGTCACCCATTGCCACTTTTTCCCTATTTTTGACATATATGTTTGCCGAATTTGAAAAATACATAAAACAGCACGTGTCAGTAACGGACGAAGACATTAAACTTTTCCGCGAAACCGCTGTGGAAAGGACGATGCGCCGGAAGGATTTCCTTTTGCAGGAGGGCGAAATTTGCCGATATAAAGCTTTTGTTTCGAAAGGCTTTTTACGGGCCTATCGCACCACCGAAAACGGCGACAAACATATCATGCAGTTTTCGCCCGAAAACAACTGGGTTACCGACCTGGAAAGTTTTGAAAAGCTTACTCCATCGTACTACAACATAGATGCACTTGAACACAGTGAGGTTTTGATATGGACAAAAAAAGATTTTATCCACTTGTTTGAAAATATCACCGGGTTAAGAGCTTTCATGGCAAAACTGCTTTCCAGCAACCTTCAACGTACCGGGCAACGTGTTTTTACCGCCCTCAGCGCCACTGCCGAAGAAAAGTACGACGAGTTTATCCAAACCTATCCCGGCATACTGGAACGTGTGCCGCTGCACATGGTGGCTTCTTTTCTCGGCGTATCCCGCGAAACACTCAGCCGAATACGGCATGCACAGGTTAAACAATAGTTAAATAAAGGCGAAGAAATTAATATCATAGACACGAATTCCCATGAATTTTTTCGAATTACACGAATTAATTTATGATGAATTGTAATAACGCTGACCAAGAGCTAAATATAAAAATCCGAAATCGAAAATCCGAAATCCGAAATCGAAAATTGTGACCCATGTCCTCGCTTTCCGGCAAAACCTTGATCAACTTTGCGTTGTTAAAAAGATCAAAAGCTGATCAATTCGTTTACCAAAAAATTTAAAACATGCGTGTATTTGTTACCGGCGCTACGGGCTTTATAGGCTCGGCCATTGTTAAAGAATTAATTGGGGCGGGCCACCAAGTGCTCGGCCTCACGCGCTCAGATTCGGGCGCAGACGCTCTTGTCGCCGCAGGCGCCGAAGTGCATCGCGGTACACTCGAAGATCTGGAAAGTCTTAAAAGCGGGGCGGCTGTGTGCGACGGCGTTATTCACACTGCCTTTATTCACGACTTCTCGAAATTCCTGGAAAACTGTGCGACAGACAGGCGGGCCATTAATGCCATCGGATCGGTGCTTGCAGGTTCAAACCGACCGCTGATCATTACATCGGGCACGGGGTTAGGTAGCCCGGCACCCGGTGAGATTGCCGTGGAAAGCGTTGCCGCCAGCTCCAAAACCAGCAACCACCCTCGTGTAGCCTCGGAAGAAGGAGCAGCCGATGTGGCCGCGCTGGGCGTAAATGTATCGATCATGCGCCTGCCTCCGTCCGTACATGATAAAGGCGATCACGGTTTTGTTCCGATACTTATCGGTATCGCACGCCAAAAAGGTGTTTCGGCCTACATAGGCGATGGTGCTAATCGCTGGCCAGCGGTACATCGCCTGGATGCAGCCCATCTTTACAGACTGATTTTGGAGAAAGGTGTATCTGCAACTTATAACGCAGTGGGCGACCAGGGCATTCCGACCCGCGAAATCGCCGAAGTAATAGGTCGACATCTGAACATACCGGTTGTAAGTATATCGCCCGAAGCGGCGGCCGCTCATTTTGGCTGGTTCGCCGGTTTCTTTGGCTCTGACATTCCGGCTTCAGCCAAATTGACGCAGGAACGTATCGGATGGAGACCGACTCATCTCGGATTGATTGCCGATATGGAGCAGGGGCATTATTTTGCAAGCTAAAGTTGCTGTCATCGTCAGAAAAACCGTTCGGAGCGAATAACTTAAAATTTCATTGCGAGGAGGAACGACGAAGCAATCGCGAACTGTGCATTATCGCTCTGTATAGTATGCGATTGCTTTCCCGAAATAAATTCGGGACAGGCAGTTCCTCGCAACGACGAAATTTAATATATCAATAACCTATAACTTAATCATCCATTGGTCTTTTAAAGACTGGACCCGTTGGAATTTTTCTCTCGGAGTTCCGGACTTTCCCGACTTGCGGACTTAACTACTGCTTCTGGCTCTTCTTTATACTATCCGCCTTCGCCTTTTCCTGGTCTTTAAAGTACCCCTTCAGTAAAAAGTTATGCTGGGCGGCCTGAAGGTCCTCGTTAAGTTTAACAGAGCTTTGCTGCAGGTTTGTCAGGATCGATTTTATTTGTTCAGCGCCCTTGGGGTCGTTTAACAATTCACCTAAAGTATTATCGGTAGTGTTAAATTTATGGCTGGCTTTGCTAAGGTTTTCTGTAAGTGCATTGGCATTATTTGCTGCCTGCTGTAACTGAATGGTAACGGCTTTTATTTTATTAAACGTCGTAGTATCAGTAAACAATTTATCAGCTAATCCGCCCTTGGTATTTACTTTCTGGCCAAACCTATCCAATTGCACAGCAAGGCGGGACGCGCTCTCTGTAGCTATTTGTAAGTTACGCATAGAATTGCGCAGTTGTATCCCCATTGTACTGTCGGCCATCAGCGCGCCAACAGTACCTTTTCCCTGCAATATTTTGTGGCTCAACAGCTTAAAATCGGTTGTGATGGCCAGTATGTTCTGGTTATTTTGCTGAAGCGTTTTCATTACGTCGTCGGTTGATACTACTTTTTCGGCTTGCAACACATCCCCGTCTTCTATTTGCGGAGCCCGCGGACTGCCTCCGTCTATCACAATTATTTTATTGCCGATCAACCCATCAGAGCTGATACGTACACCAGCATTGCGATGAATATATTGCTGTGTATTCTCGTCAATTTTCATCGATACATTAACTTCGGAGGTTCCGACAAATTTGATAGTGCTGATGGTGCCAATCTTCACACCCGAAAACCATACGTCGTTACCTTTTTTTAGCCCTGAAACATCATCAAACACCGCGCTCACATGTATGTTTTTTTGAAAGCTTTTTTGTTGACCGCCGAGCGTAAAAACCCCAAGTACAAATATTACTATTGCCAGCGCTAAAAATATGCCAACCGTTATTGCTTTTCTATTTTCTATTGTTGCCATAATATAATGGTATAATCTATTCTATTGTGTAAAGTTGTAATCGTAAAAGGGTTTTATTCTGTTGTCATCTGTATTAAATACCTCTTCAAAAGTTCCTACGCGTTGAAATTTTCCGTCAAGCAGCATCGCAATACGGTCGCCGGTTGTTTTGGCGCAGGTAAGGTCGTGCGTTATTATAATTGATGAGGTATTATATCGTTGCTGTACTTCGTTTATCAGGTCATTGATCTCAATGCAGGTGATTGGATCAAGTCCGGCTGTAGGTTCATCATACAGCATAATCTCGGGGTTAAGGATGAGCGTACGGGCAATACCAATTCGTTTTCGTTGTCCGCCCGAAAGTTCCGCAGGCATCTGGTTTATGGTCTGCGATAAGCCCACTGCATCAAGTACTGTTTCAACAGCGTCGTCTATTTCCTTGCGGGTAATACTTTTGCGGTTACGCACCAGTGGGAATTCAAGGTTTTTCCGTACGGTCATGCTATCGTATAAAGCGCTGTTCTGAAAAGAAAAACCAATTCTTATCCGTAAATCCTGCAACTCTTTTTCACTGATGGCGGTTACATCTTTTCCCAGTACTTCAATTGATCCGTGGTCGGGCCTCAAAAGACCTGATATAAGTTTAATAAGCACAGATTTGCCCGAACCGGAACGGCCAAGTACCACCAGGTTTTCGCCCTGGTAAAGATCAACATCTATCCCGCGCAGCACGGCGTAATCCTCAAAGGCTTTTTTCAATCCCCTTATCTTGATGACCTCGTTTTTATAATCTATTTGTGCTTTATCTTTTTTCATAACGATGAACTATCCCCGGAAGAAACCGGTAATCTGCACAATAATAATTTCTTCAATAAACACCAAAAACATGGCGGTTACCACGGCGCCATTGGCGGCTTTACCAACGCCTTCCGTTCCCTTTGTAGAATAATAACCCTGGTAACATCCCACAATACCTATGGTAAAACCAAACACTATCGACTTAATTAATGACTGCCATATATCAATAAAAGTAAGCGGCTGAAAAACTGCCTGCATAAATGATGTGTAGCTGGTGCCTTCGTTTTGTGCTACATTTATATAACCCCCAAGCAGCCCTATAAAAGCGGTATAGGTAGCTAAAATAGGTATGGTTATAGTAGTTGCAATTACCCGGGTGCATACCAAAAATTTAAACGGGTTAGTGCCTGAAACTTCCATGGCGTCTATTTGCTCAGTTACCCTCATCGACCCCAGCTCGGCGCCGATGCTTGAGCCTACTTTACCCGATGCTATAAGCGCGGTAACAAGAGGTGCCAGGGCGCGCATAATGGCGATCGATACCAGTGAAGGCAGCCATGAATTGGCCCCGAAGCTCGCCAGGGAAGGCCGCGATTGTTTTGTAAATATAAGTCCTACAATAAAACCCGTAACTGTTATTAATGTGAACGAGCGTACACCCACTTCGAAGCATTGGCGTACTATCTCTTTAAATTCAAACGGTGGTACAAAGGCTTCTTTAAAAAAGCGGACTATAAACTGGTGAATTTTGTAAATATCGGTAAAGAAAGTGGCAAGGCGCTGTTTGATGCTTGGGCCCTTTTTTCGAATATGCGGCTGTGTGCTGTTAACGGTATCCATTAATTTGATAAAGATATTATTTATCCTATATATATATTGATGTGCATACTACAAAAAACTTAATATGATGTTTGAGTTATCATGTTAACTGGTTGTAATCCAAACCCTATGTCTTCATTTATCATGATGCGGTGTCATTTTTCTTAATTGAAAAAAACACTATGAATTGTTCTTCTTTTTTTATATAATTGATCAATGGCAATCGATTGCCACCGGTACCTTTTATATTCATAAATAAAAAAATGTAAAAATAGTGTTATATCATATTTGGAGCAATGCAATCGATTTTAATTTTATCAATTAAAAATTTAATATTTTATTGAAAATAACTTATGAGGATTATTTATTACGCTATCTCACATTTTTTGTGATGGAAACGTTGAAAAATCATAATTGTACTGTGGTATAAGTAAAAGCTGTTCAAAATCGATAAATTTGATTTTTAATTAAATTAATTTGCCGCAAACCTAAGTTTTATTGGCCCAAATAATAGACCCCGTCGAAAAAAAAGCATCTATGAAATGTAAAATTTTACTCTTGAGTTTGGTGATGACGCTTGCGACGGGCGTTTTGAATGCACAAAACAACCAGTTTCAGTTTTCACATTTAGATATAAATAGCGGCTTATCACATAACGACGTCACCTGTATATTTAAGGACAATAGGGGTTTTATGTGGTTCGGAACCCTGTCGGGCTTAAACAGGTACGATAGTTATAAATTTAAAATATTTAAACATTCTGTAAGCGATACCACCTCACTTGATGATGATTATATTGTAAGCATTTGTGAAGGCCCCGGGAATAAATTGTGGATTGAAACACGCAATGGTTTTAATATTTACGACCCAGCTACCGAAAGATTTAGTCACGACATAGAGGGGTATTTGCGTTCAATTTCTATACCCAATAGGTTAATAACTACCATAAAAAAAGACCATTCAGGTAATTTTTGGTTTTTGCATACAACGATGGGCATTTATAAGTATGATCCTGTAAGCAGGAAAACTACTCATTTAATGCATTCTGACTCTGACGCTAAATCAATTTGTTTTAATACGGTTTCAGACCTGGCGGAAGATTCACATGGCAACCTTTGGTTAACTTACCGGAGCGGTACGCTTGAGCGGCTCGAACCTAAAAATTACCAGGTCACTTACCGTTCTAGTCTCTTCAACAAAGTGTCCCCCGAGCTAAGCACAGCTTATCAAATCGTCATCGACAAGCAAGATGATATGTGGGTTTTTGTGCCCACTTATTCCGCAGGCGTGTACTACATCAACATAAAAAAATCAATTTTTAAACATATTGATAAGGGAAATGATCAAACACATTTAAATACGGACGTGGTATCGAGTGTTATACAGGACGATAAAGACAGGATATGGATAGCTACGGACCATGGTGGCATAAATATATTGGATAAGAAAACCTTTAAAATTCAATACCTGCTAAATCGTGAGGATGACAATAAAACGATAGGACAAAACAGCATCACCTTAATGTATAAGGACAATACTGATATTATATGGGTTGGTACATACAAAAAGGGTGTAGGATATTATCACGAAAGCATCATTAAATTTCCGCTATATACACATCATCTGTCTGATCCTGTTTCCGACCCGCGAAGTTTAAGCTTTAGCGATATAAACAATTTTGTAGAAGACCGGACAGGAAATATCTGGATTGCCACGAATGGCGGCGGGTTAATATACTTCGACCGTGAAAAAGGCACTTTTAAAACCTATCTC
>DASXMZ010000243.1:0-7699 GCA_036495385.1 Mucilaginibacter sp.
CCCCGTTATTGGAATTACAGGCACCGGAGGCTCGGGCAAATCGTCTCTTGTGGATGAGATAGTGCGAAGATTTTTGATGGCAACTGATAAAACACTTGCAATAATTTCTGTCGACCCATCCAAACGCAAAACAGGTGGCGCTTTATTGGGTGATAGGATCAGGATGAATGCTATTAATAGCCCGCGGGTGTACATGCGTTCTCTTGCTACACGCCAGGCAAACCTGGCCTTGTCAAAACACGTTCAGGAGAGTATAGATATTTGCAAAGCTGCCGGTTACGATTTAATTATCGTTGAAACTTCAGGCATCGGGCAATCTGACACCATGATCACTGACTATTGTGATTTGTCGCTATATGTAATGACTCCTGAATTCGGCGCCGCCAGTCAGCTGGAAAAAATCGACATGCTGGACTTTGCCGATATTGTTGCCCTCAATAAATTCGACAAGCGGGGCGCACTTGATGCCATTCGTGATGTGCGCAAACAATATAAACGCAACCACAAACTTTTTAATGCGAAAGATGAGGATATCCCGGTTTATGGAACCATGGCGTCGCAATTTAACGACCACGGGATGAACACGTTGTTTGCGGCGTTAATGGATGCGATTAAAGTTAAGACGGGAGTTGACTTTGTAAGGACGCAAAATGTAGAGACGCAAAATATTGCGTCTCTACGGGAAGGGGAATCTGAAAAAATTTACATCATCCCGCCGGACAGAAACCGTTACCTCGCTGAAATTGTAGAAAGCAGCCAGGCGTACCAGCAATGGGTAAATGAGCAATGCAAAATTGCGCAGCAGTTGTACCAGGTAAATGGAGTGCTTGAATTACTAGAATCTTCAAAAGATAAAAACGTAGAGACGCAAAATATTGCGTCTCTACAGGATATTCAAAAACACCTCGAAGCCCAATTACATCCCGAATGTAAAAACCTTTTAAAACAGTGGCCCGAAACCATTAAACAATACACTTCAGAAAATTTTATATACAAAGTACGGGACAAGGAAATTAAACAGCCGCTTTATTACACCTCGCTTTCACAATTGCGCATCCCCAAAATTGCTTTGCCAAAGTATGAGGCGTGGGGAGATATTTTGCGCTGGCTGCTTACTGAAAATGTACCCGGAGAATTCCCATACGCCGCTGGTGTTTTTCCGCTTAAGCGGGAGGGTGAAGACCCAACACGGATGTTTGCCGGTGAGGGTGGCCCGGAGCGAACAAACAAGCGCTTCCATTATGTGTCGCTGGGTCAGCCGGCACACCGTTTATCAACTGCATTTGATTCGGTTACGCTGTATGGTGAGGACCCACATACCAGACCCGATATTTATGGTAAGATAGGCAACTCTGGCGTGAGCATTGCTACGCTCGATGATGCAAAAAAGCTATACTCGGGATTTGATCTTTGTCATGCCTCAACATCGGTTTCTATGACGATAAATGGCCCTGCTCCTATGTTGCTTGGCTTTTTTATGAATGCGGCCATAGATCAGCAATGTGAAAAATACATAGCTGAACATAAACTGGAACACCTGGTTGAAGAGAAGTTTAAGGAGTTGTATGATGATAGGGGGTTAACAAGGCCTGCTTATAACCTCACCCAAACCCTCTCCAAAGGAGAGGGCTTAAAAAGCCCCACCCCGGACCTCTCCAAAGGAGAGGGAGTTAAGAAGTTTGGTTATGAGACTGGGGATTCTCGTATTTGGGAAATATTAAAGGCAAATTCAAGAGAAAACAGGCAAAACCAAACTGAAACTGAAAATATTTTATGGCGGCTTTTGAGAAATAATCAAACCGGTTACAAGGTTAGAAGACAACATGCCATAGATGGATATATCGCTGATTTTGTTTGCCTTTCTAAAGGACTGGTTATTGAAATAGATGGCGGATATCACCAACTTACCCAAGAGGAGGATAAGATAAGAACATTGGTTTTAAATAATGAAGGTTTTGATGTGATTCGTTTTTCAAATGATGAAGTGATTAATGAAGCCCAAAAGGTAGTTAAAACTATAAAACAAACATTGGATAATCAGTCGGAAAGGGAAATTCCACCTTTTAAAGAAAATTCATCAATGCCTCACCCTGCCCTCTCCAAAGGAGAGGGTTCTGAGGAAGTGTCTTCAAACGAAGAAGATCAAAAAGTCCTCTCCTTTGGAGAGGATTTAGGTGAGGCAAATAAGACGACTTTACCCCCCGGCAACAACGGCCTCGGTCTCATGCTCCTCGGCCTTACCGGCGACCAGGTATTACCCACCGATGTTTACAAAAGAATTAAAGCCCATGCCATCGCCACTGTTCGGGGTACGGTGCAGGCTGATATTTTAAAAGAAGACCAGGCGCAAAATACTTGCATTTTCTCCACCGAATTTGCGCTGCGGATGATGGGCGATATACAGCAGTATTTTATTAATAAAAAAGTAAGAAACTTTTATTCCGTTTCAATATCCGGCTACCACATTGCTGAAGCCGGGGCTAATCCTATCACCCAACTGGCTTTTACTTTGTCCAACGGTTTTACTTACGTAGAGTACTACCTGAGTCGGGGGATGCACATCGATGATTTCGCGCCCAACCTGTCGTTTTTTTTCTCTAATGGTATTGATCCGGAGTATTCGGTAATAGGCAGGGTTGCTAGACGCATCTGGGCTAAGGCGATCAAAAATAAATACAAGGGTAACGATCGCTCTCAAAAGCTGAAATACCATATTCAAACCAGTGGTCGCTCACTGCATGCGCAGGAAATTGATTTTAATGACATTCGCACCACACTGCAGGCTTTATACGCTATTTATGATAATTGCAATTCGCTGCATACCAATGCCTACGATGAAGCGATAACCACTCCAACCGAAGAATCAGTTCGCCGCGCAATGGCTATACAGTTGATTATTAATCGCGAGCTCGGTTTAGCTAAAAATGAAAATCCTATACAGGGCGCATTCATTATTGAAGAACTGACTGAACTGGTAGAAGAAGCCGTATTGACCGAATTTAAAGCCATCAACGAGCGCGGCGGTGTATTGGGAGCAATGGAAACTATGTATCAACGCAGCAAGATACAAGAAGAATCGCTTTATTATGAGACACTAAAACACACCGGCGAATACCCGATTATTGGCGTAAACACATTCCTGAACAAAAAAGGCTCGCCTACTATTGTGCCATCCGAAGTAATCCGGGCAACCGAAGAAGAAAAGCAATTCCAGATTGCGGCCCTGCACGAGTTTCAGCACCGCAACGAAGAAATTATCCCACAATTGTTAAAAAATCTTCAAAATACTGCCGTAGCTGGCGGCAACATTTTTGAAAGCTTGATGGAAGCCTGTAAGTATTGCTCGTTGGGGCAAATATCGCATGCTTTATATGAAGTTGGGGGACAGTATAGAAGGAATATGTAGGCTGGTGATTAGAGGTTGGCGGTTAGAGATTAGTTTGGAAAGTTTGTATCTTCCCTCACTAATTTATCACATCGCAACATGCAGGAAAAGATCATCACAATCCCATTTAACCCTAATCTATTTTTGGAGAGCCATAAAGCTATTTGGGCTTTTTCTAATAATAAGAAATTAAAACCCTTCGCTTTTTATACCATTTTAGGGATATTTTGCTTAGTAATAGGCTTAACCCTGGAAAAAAACGATAAATTTCCTGTAAGTACTATTTTTGGCGGTGGTTATCTTCTTTATATGATTTTAATATGGATTGGACTTTTTGAACGCAGATTAGAAAGTACATGGTACATTATGAACAAGAATCAATGGTATGTACTTTCGTTTTAAGAGATAATGATTTTGAATACATCGATAAAGAAAAATCATTCAAACTAATTTGGTCACTCTTTAAACCTATGACTACTTATAAGGATAACATCTTGTTAAATTTAAAGGATGGTGGGTTGATTTTCACAGTTAAAAGAAATGAAGTTGGCGATGAAGAATATTATGATCTTTGTAATATTTTAAAGGATAAAATTGGTTGAATCACGTGCCAAACCTCTACATCATATCAGGTTGCAATGGCGCCGGAAAAACAACGGCGAGTTACACCATATTGCCTGAAATGCTTAATTGTAACGAGTTTGTAAATGCAGATAACATCGCGGCTGGTTTGTCTCCTTTTAATCCCGAAAATGTAGCGATAGAAGCCGCAAGAATTATGCTTACCAGAATTGAAGAATTATTGTTAAAGGGAGTAGACTTCGCAATCGAAACTACACTGGCCAGCAGGAGTTACATGAGTTTGATTAAAAGAGCGAGGAAATTGGGCTATAGGATTAAGATGGTTTATTTTTGGTTGAGCTCTCCGTTAGAAGCAAAAAATAGGGTAGCCGCTAGAGTGCGTAGCGGAGGACATGATATCCCCGAAGAAGTTATAGAAAGAAGATATTATGGTGGAATTTACAATTTGATCAATCTATACATATCTATTTGTGACATTTGGTTAATTGTAAATAATATGAAGACGCCTTCTGAATTGGTTTGCCAGGGGGAATTTGATAAGGTAAGTATTATTTATAATCACGATATTTGGTATACAATTAATCGTCAAAGCGATGAAGTTAAAAGATGAGAGTATTGAGTTTCGCGATAAAGTAATGGACGGCGTAAACAAGGCCGTTAAAAAGTTAGTTATCGCTGCCGCCGAAAAAAATGAAAAACTGGTCATAGCCGATAAAGATGGAAACGTACAACATGTTCCTGCTAAAGACCTGCTAAAAACGCTTCCTGATAACGACAACGTGTTGACCTAGTGTTCTTCCTTGCATTTTGATTCCTTTGATTACTACTCATGATGCAACGTCGGCCAGGTTGCCATCAAAACCACTGAATAATTTTTAGATTTAAATAAATTCTGTGAAATTATGTTTGACCGGCTTTTTAATGAAATTAAATCGATTGAGTCTTTCTCAGATTCGGACATCGAACTGGGCAATGGGTTTTTGGATGAATTTTTTATAGAAAAAGGAGATTATTTTCTTAAGGAAGGACAGGTAAGCCGACATGTTGCTTATATAAAATCGGGCTTGACAATGCATTATAGAATATATGATGGATTGGAAGTCCCGTGTGATTTTTTACGTGAAAATCAATGGGTGGCATACATTAAAAGTTTCATGAATAAAACACCCGCTGACATGGCAATCAAAGCATTAGAAGATACGGTGCTTTTACGGTTATCATACAATAATATGCAGCAACTTTTTCAGCTGCAGCCTAAGTTTCTGGCCCTGAAAAATTATTACACAGAGCTTTCGTTTATCGACACTGCACAGCATGCCGCCGATCTGGCTGTGCTTTCTGCCAAAGAGCGTTACCATAAGTTTATGAAAGAGAAGCCGGACTTAATTAACAGGGTTCCTCAATATTATATTGCAGCTTACCTTGGCATAAAACCCCAATCATTAAGCAGAATAAGAAAGGAAAGATAAAATCGCTTCTTAACAAATGTGAACGGAAAGGGATAACCGAATCTTCAACTTTGTATCGTAATACTTAAAAAAAAAGAAATTATGATACATGAAAAATTACATTCGGTAAAAGTAGCCCTCCTGTTTTTGGCAATTGTTGCTGCAACAAAAGTAAGTGCCCAGGATTGGAAGTCGGACGAAAGAATTAATGTTCTGTTTGGATTAAGTCAAATAATTGCCTCCGGTTTCAACATCGAAGGAAATTATATTAACAATCGTTTTATTTTTGATTATTCGCATGGTGTATCTCTCGATTTTAAAGATAATAGGGTTACAAGCGACCTGAGAAGGCAGGAGGTCGCGGTACACATGCCCTGGACCACAGGTTTCGGAGTTGGTTACAGGTTTACAGAATGGTTGAATATAAGAGTAGAACCCAAATGGCACCGGTTTGAATTTTATTATGAAGACGAGTCTCAAAACGTCGGTAATCAAATTACTGCTTATGAAACTTTTTCTCTTGGTGTAGGTTTGTACGGCTCGTATCGCCCATTCAAAAATAAACGCGGTTTCTTAAATGGACTAATGATATCGCCAAGCATCAGGTTTTGGCCAACCGTGTATTCTTCTTTGAAGGACGATAAGTTCATTTATTTCAATAAAAATACTTTGAAAGACGAGGCAATAACAACACTTGATCCCGGCATTGGCTTTACGCCCCTTGTTGTTAACGTGAGTATTGGTTATTCATTTAGAATAAGATGACGCCCGGGCACCTACCTATGGTGCAAGGTTGGCCAGGTTGCCATCAGGTCCCACAAGGAATGCACAACGATCAGCACTTTAATATTCCTGTATTTCTGATAATGATATCCAAAAATTAAGCCGAACAAAAAGCTGAAAATTATTTCGCCAAGGTTTTTGTATCCTAAGTGTACGTAAGAGAATAACGCCGCAGAAATGACAACAGGCAGAGTTTTATTCGTGAAAATCAAAGATAACCGGGACATCATATAACCGCGGAAAATAAGTTCTTCGGTGATGCCGGCCGTAATACAGGTGAAAACCATTAAAGCGGGGTACCGGTTCATTAGCAAATGCATTTTACGCAGCATATCACTTTTTTCATGAAGACCTAAAGTATAGGGTATATGTGCTAGAATACCATCAGCAATCAGCAGCACAAATAGACTGACAATGGATATCAAATAAAATGAAAAGTCGTACGATTCTTCATCCCAGAGAAAAAACCGTTGTACCTCGGCCTGATGGGCGTATAAAAACATTAAACCTAACACGACCCAAATCAAAAACCTGGAGAAAACGAACCGATAGGTAAAACTTTGGTCGGCCGACAAAAAGTTTGTTGATAGAAATGGCGACAACAACAATGGCAAAACTATGCCCAAAACCATTATAGCGTAGTATCGCCTGTTTATTATTTCAATACCTTCCATATTTTTATTTTGAAAAACCGGTGAGGAAAAAACAAGTGCCGGAAGCCAGAACCCTTTTTGATTCCTTAAAAAACCAGCTCTTGTCTCTTGATTCTTGACTCTTCTACTTTTCCTTCGGCACAAAATCATTCATTACCGCTTCCCTAATCAATGCGGGCGGCAATATACCCTGAGATAGTATAAAATCGTGAAAACGCTGCTCGTTGAATTTATTGCCCAATGCTTTCTCGGTATCTTCACGCAGGGCTACCAATTTGGTGAACCCATAAAAATAGCTGTTTGCCTGTCCGGGTGCCCTTAGTGAATAACGCTCAACTTCCTGCTTTGCCATGGCATGCGATTGTACCACGTCGTTCATCAGCAGGTCAAGCGCTTGCTGCTGGGTAACAGTTCCCGCCTGTAATTCGGGATCTAAAAAGGCACGTGCGGCCCTGAGTAAACGATAATCCAGCGACACCAGCTGACCTTCAACCGGCATATAAGGTTTGGTGATATATTCTGAATATAAACCCCAGCCCTCTACATTGGTTGAGTTAAAGGCATATAGTGCACGTGCCTGCGAAACACCTTCTTCCACCATTTTATCAAATTGCAATTCATGCCCGGGTCGTGTTTCGTGCGCGATCAACGTCCAGGAGGCAGCATCAAAAGTAAAATCATCATACCTGTCAGGTTTATCACCAGGAGCAGTTGGCATATTCATGGGCAGTACAAAAACACCCCGCTGGCCGGTGTTGTGTAGAAATGGAGGCCGAACCATGTGTGGTGCAGGTTGTTGTGCAGTCTCTGCGGCCGTAGCGATTTTAATGATAGCCGGCCGGTTTGGC
>DASXMZ010000244.1:0-3227 GCA_036495385.1 Mucilaginibacter sp.
ACCAACCGGCGTATATTTTCGGTGGACCCATCCCAGCGTGCGGAACGCGCTTTGAAAGCCGTGCAGCAAGTGGAACGATCCCGCAAACATGGCTAACACATAAAATATTACATATAATAAATTAGTGAAGCTGCTGGCTACGCGGGCATGCAGGTCCTTTACCCTAACAATCTCGAAATTATTTTCGGTGCTCACTGATCTTTCAAAATCGGGAGACACAGGAACGTAGTCAACGGCCTGCGTTTTACCGGTAGCCAGATCGGTGCGATATTCTTTAAAACCAATGCTGTTGCTGTATTTGTAGTGAAACCAGAAATCGCTCATGTGGATCACGAGGAACAGGAAAAGGATGGAACCCAGCAAGCCCATGTTTTTTGACGACCATGTTGCCGCAGATTTGTTGGCCGATGCATACTTTACCGGCCTTGATTTACGATTTTTGATGGTCAGGATCAACGCATACAGCGCATGCACCAGGATAGAAAGATAAAGCAGGTAAGCAACCACTTCAATCGGCGGGAAATGTGTAAGGAAATTGGCGTAGACGTTAAAATCAAACCCTTCGTCATTGACGAACAGCAACAGGTTACCCCCTACGTGTACAATTAAAAAAGTACACAAAAACAAGCCCGTTAAAGCCATGATCAGCTTCTTCCCCAACGATGAGTTAAAGGTTTGTTTAAATTCGCTCATTATATATCAGATTTATTTGGCAAAAGTATTTATTAAATGCCAAAAGATATAAATGGAATCGGCTTAAAGGATGGTAATTGATTATTTAGAAACAATCTAAAAAAGAAGCCTCTTGAGTAACAAGCTTTACCTAATCAATCGCCAGCACCCTATCTTTTGCTATCGCAAATATCCGGTCGGTTTTAATACTGCGAATGGCTACCCGGCCGGTAAACTTACCGAACGAAGGCAATATTCCCTGCCTTTCGCCAAAGGCGAAACACGGCAAGGTCATCTGCTGCCGGGCCTTGCCTGCCAAACTTATTCCGGGGTGGATGTGTCCGCAAAAAGCGTAACCCTTAGCATTTTGCAAATCATCACCCGTTAGCGGATGATGCAGCATCAAAAACGGGCCAATAAGCAATTCCTCGTGGATAACAATATTCAGATTGTGGTAATGCGCCTCATCAATTATATCGTGGTTGCCTTTTACCAGGATGATCTCCAGTTTCGGAAACCGGCTGCGCCACAAAATAACCCAATCCCAGTCGGCATTAATGTCGCTATGGAAAAAATCGCCCAAAAGTATAAGTTTTTTTGGCTTGTGCTCATAAATGAGATCCGAAAGCGCCGCCAGATCGTCCTGCTCCATATCGCGCGGCACAGCTATACCCGCTTTGCGGAAATGTCCAACCTTGCCCAAATGCACGTCGGCAGCAATTAAAGCCTTTTCCTGCTGCCAGTAAATGGCTTTTTGAGGCAATAATAATAAATTCTGGTTCAATAATTCAAACGGAAAAGTCGTATCGGTGGACATTTGGCAAAAATAGTGAGCTGGCAAAATTAAATGGCAGGTTTTTATAAAATATTAAACTAAACTTGCAGGATTACGTAATAAACGGGGTGGTCTGTGAATTTAATTTATGCCAATAAATCCGATCAAAAATCTATTCAAAAAATATGAACAAATTGTAAAAAATAATGTTCCGCAAAGTTTTTCCAACGAACAGGACGATATAAATTATTGGAAGAACCTGTTGTTCGCTCAATTTCTTATTTATTGTTTTCCGGTAAGTTTTATCGCCGCAATTCCATCCATATACATTTCTTTTCGTCACGGATTTATATTAATCGGTGTTTTTGATTGCTTTATCGTTGTTTTATTAGCCATTAATACTTTCTCAAAAAAAATAACCCTCAATTACCGAAAGTTTATTGTGGTTGTGATGTTTTATGCGCTTGCGGTTTTCCTGATCATAAATTTGGGGTACATGGGTCCGGGGCCATTTTACTTGCTTGCGTTAACCATCCTGATTGCATTATTCTTTCCCATAAGGTTCGCCTATTATTCGGTCGTTGTTAATATGATCACTTTATTTGGTTTTGCATTCATTATTTATTTGCGGCCCCACAACTTTGCGATGATAAAGGATTACGTGACCGGCGGTTGGATAGCATATAGCTCAAACATTGTTTTTTTAAGCGCGCTGCTGGTTATTCTCATTCAAATGATCTTTAACGGGATCCAGGCCACCATTATTAAAAAAGATCAGTTGCAGGTAAAGTACAGAAGCATTTTCGAGAACAGCCCCCTGCCAATGTGGCTGTTTGATATCGAAACGCTTCAGTTCCTCGACGTGAATGACGCTGCAATTGCTCATTATGGTTATAGCCGCGAAGAATTTACCGCCATGACGATCAGGGATATAAGACCACCTGAAGAGGTTAGGCAGATTGAGTTTATTGTAAAAGATAAAAAAGAAACGTTAAAATTTCGCAATGACAACATTATCCATCTGAAGAAGAATGGCGAAAAAATTAATGTAAAAATAGAAAGCAGCCTTCTCGAATTTAATGGCCGCACGGCGAAATTGGTACTTGCCACAGACATTACTACTCAATTAAAAAATGAGCAGGCAGTTCAAAGCTCAAACCTTAAACTAAAACAGTCTGAATATAACTTGCGGGCGATATTTGAAAGTGCCAATGAGGGTTTTATATTGTTAGATATCAACAACGCCATCCGTTTATTCAATTTAAAAGCAAAGGAGTCTATAATATTTAATTCGGAGCAAATTGAATTTGGGAAAAACATATTCGACATTATTGCTACCCCCGTTTCTGCAACATTTAGCGGCCTTTTACAAAGAACGCGACAGGGCGAAACGACAGAATTTGAAAGCAAAAAGGATACCGATGGCGAGCTTTGCTGGATGCATTTTACGCTGACCCCGGTTTATGAAGCAGAAATGATTGTAGGCACCTGTATAACCGGGCGTAATACTACCGCACATAAAAAATACGTGCAAACCATTGAAGAGCAAAACAAAGCCTTTAAGGAAATATCATGGATACAATCTCATTTGGTACGAGCTCCTTTGGCGCGGGTGATGGGATTGGCATCCCTGCTTTCGGAAGCGAAAAATGATAATGAGAAGGAAGAAATTTTGAAGTTCCTCCTGCTTTCCTCCAATGAACTTGATGAAATCATAAAGGAAATTACCAAAAAAACAAACCCTGCGAGCAACTCCCCCGGTTTAACCGTAAATGACGAT
>DASXMZ010000245.1:0-7020 GCA_036495385.1 Mucilaginibacter sp.
AATGCCAAAGCCGCTTTGGATTTTCTTTCACTCTCGGGTTTTACCCAGGATGAATTCCAGGAAACGTTTAAAACAACTGTTAAAACCATACAAAACCACGTTACAAAGGAGTTAACTCTTGATGCGGCTCTAAGTGAAAAACTGCTCAAATCATTCGCATTATTTGATAAGGGTGTTGAAATATTTGGTTCTGCAAAAAATTTCCATCAATGGCTGGCTACACCTGCATACGGCTTGGGTAATCAGCTGCCTTTTGATTTGATGGATACCATTACCGGGATACAGCTTATTGAAGAAGAACTCATCCGGATTGAATTCGGTGACCTGGCCTGATCATGTTAGTTTACAGGATAGTATTTGCTAAATATTCGGGTAAGTTAATTGCGTCGGGGAGGGCGGCGCGTTGGAATCCAAACGAGGTAAAAATCATCTACACAGCATCGTCACGATCGTTGGCATGTCTTGAAAATGTAGTGCATCGCGATAGTATCGGCCTGAGCCAGCTTTTTGATGTGATGACCATGGAGTGCCCGGATCACATTAAAATTAAAACGATCCGCTTAGAAGATCTACCGACCAACTGGACAGATTTCGACCAGATGTCTAAGTCGCAAGCAATTGGCTCGAAATGGATAAAGGATAATGAGACTGCTATATTAAAGGTGCCGTCGTCAATAATTGAGGATGAGGTTAATTATCTGCTTAATCCTGATCATGAGGACTTTAAACTTATCAGGATGGTGAATACACAGCCGTTTGTGTTTGATAGGAGGATAA
The DNA here is from genome assembly GCA_036495385.1 of Mucilaginibacter sp. Classification (GTDB taxonomy): domain Bacteria; phylum Bacteroidota; class Bacteroidia; order Sphingobacteriales; family Sphingobacteriaceae; genus Mucilaginibacter. The sequence goes on from DASXMZ010000245.1 coordinate 778, forward strand.
AACGATAATTGATTCATGAAATTTAAACACCCAATCTCAAGTGAAAGAAGACTTTTAACTTCATCATTCAAAATTGGGTGTTCGATATTCGATATTACAATACTTTAATTTCTTGCAACAGCGGGCTGTACTTTTGGCAATTCCTTACGTGGTATCATTTCTTCGCGTTGCGCGGTATTGTAAACAAATGATGCTACAATGGTTGCTGCTTGTTTTAAATCATCCTCGCTAAGTTTGTCGTACGTATCCTGGTTGCTGTGGTGTGTACGTGCTCCGTAGTCAAGCGCATCCTGTATAAACTGGAAACCGGGAATACCAACGGCGTCAAATGATACGTGATCGGTGCTTCCGGTATTCCTGATAGTAAGCGTTGAGGCGCCAAGGTCTTTGAATGGTTCCAGCCAGGCTTTGAAAATCGGTGCGGCAACTGAATCGCCCTGCAAATAGATACCGCGTATTTTACCGGTACCGTTGTCGAGGTTATAATAAGCAGAAACCTTAGCTTGTTCCGGTTTAAGTACCATAGTTTTTGGATCGCCAAAGTGGTTTAGCACATAGCCTCTTGAACCAAACAGGCCTTGCTCTTCCGAACTCCATAAAGCGATACGGATGGTGCGGCGCGGTTTAAAATTAACGGCTTTTAAAATACGCATTACTTCCATCATTACCGCGCTGCCTGCCGCGTTATCAGTTGCGCCTGTAGCGCCATGCCATGAGTCGAGGTGGCCGCCTATCATCACTATCTGGTCCTTCAATTTTTTATCGGTACCCGGTATCTCTCCTACAACATCGTAACCGTTCAGGTCATCGGTAAAAAATTGCGTTTTTATATCAGCCTCCATGGTCACTTTTATACCGGCTTTCACTAAACGCAAAATGCGCTGGTAGTCTTCGCCGCTGGTTTCTAATTCAGGCGAAACAGCTTTAGCAGTATCAGCATAGGATGCACCGTTGGTTGTAAAAACGGTTCCGTCGGTACCTCGGGCCTGGCTAAGCACAAGCGCAACGTTTTCGTCTTTTAAAAATGTATTTATTGCCGTGCGTAATGCGCGCGCACGCATAAATGGCGAATTAGGGCCGAATGCTCCTCGGCGCTGGCCCGCTTCCTGCGGTTTTGCCATAGCCGCGAGTTCTTCATCGGTATAGCGGGCGGCATCGGGTTTAAATGTACGCTCGGCGCCAGCTTTGGTATCAAATATTACAATTTTCCCCGCAAGGGTACCCTTGTATTTATCCAGATCGGTAATGGTATCAGCTTTTATTAAAACTACATCACTTTTTACAGCTCCATTTGTGCCCGGTGTCCAGGCCTTTGGAATTGCTATTATAGCGTGATAATAAGGTGCGGTAATGGCAGCGTAATTTTTTTGAACTTCCCAGCCCTTTCCGAATTTCCCCCAGGGTTCGCGTTGTGCGTTAACCATACCCCATGATTTTAGCTGGTTTACTGCCCAATCCTGGGCATTTTTTAGTTCGGGAGAACCCGATAAACGGGGTCCGGAAACATCTGTAAGGTAAAAGGCAGTTTCCATCACCTTTGAGTGATTTAAGCCTTCATCACGGATTTTTTTAACCATTGCCGTGTCAACGGTTTCCTGGGCATAAGCGGTGCCCATAATGCCTGGGATGAGCAGGCATGAGTAGAGTAATTTAAATTTCATATAATAAACAATTTGATCAGTTATCAACAAACTTATTTATTAAAATTCGCAAATCTTCATTATTGCATTAACAAGTTTGTTACACGAAATTATTTTTTAAGGTATATTTGAACGATGAGTTCATTTCGGTTAGACAGGACAGCCTTTAAGGCACAAACAGCTGAAGAAGCTTCAAACCATGCCCCTTATTATAAAAGTTTGACATGGCAAGAGCGCCTTCGCATTGCAAATTATTTGAATAGCATTGCCTATAATTACCCGGAAAATGAGCCGCCGAGAATGGACAAAACTGCTTTTAAAATACGGTCGCGTAAATAAGGATGAGTAATATTTTTAACGAAGACTTTAGAGACTTTATTAAGTGTTTTAATGATTTTAATGTAAAATATATTCTTGTTGGTGGTTATTCAGTTATTCTTCACGGTTATTCCCGAACGACAGGCGATATGGATATTTGGGTTGAACGGACGACCGACAATTATGAAAACATAAAGCTTGCTTTTTTGCATTTTGGAATGCCTGTTTTTGATATGACAGTTGACGCATTTTTGAACAGTACTAACCTGGACGTATTTACATTTGGCCGGCCTCCATCATCAATAGATATTATGGTTTCGGTTAAAGGACTGAACTTTGCAGATTGCTACCAAAATGCGATTTATTTTGAAGAGGACGGTTTGATGATTCGGACTATATTTATCACTGATCTGATAAATGCAAAAAAAGCTTCGGGCCGTGCAAAAGATATAAATGATTTGGAAAATTTAATTCCTTAACATGAAATATCCGTGCGAAGGTATGATCAACGACTAATTGACCAGCAGCTTATACCCCCGGCCGTGCACGTTAATAATTTCCACGTTCGGGTCATCTTTCAGGTACTTGCGTATCTTGCTTAAAAAAACATCCATGCTGCGGCCATTAAAATAATTATCGTCGTGCCATATATTTAGTAAAGCTTCTTCACGCGTGAGCACCTCGTTTTTACGAAGGCATAGTAAGCGGAGCAATTCAGCTTCCTTGGTTGATAATTTCTGCTGAACATTATCTATGCTGATCAACTGGGATGTATATTCAAAATTATAGCGGCCTATTTTAAAGGCTGTTTGCTTTTCTTCTTCGCTTTTTGCCGAATTGTTGGTCCTTTTTAGTAAAGCATTTATGCGTAACAGCAATTCTTCAATCCGGAAGGGTTTGGTGATGTAATCATCGCCGCCTAAATTAAAAGCCTGGGTTTTATCTTCTATCATCCCCTTGGCCGTGGCAAAAATAATAGGTACATGGGCGTTAATTTTCCGGATGTCCTTACCCAGGGTAAAACCATCCTTTTTGGGCATCATTACATCCAGTATCAGCAAATCATAGTTATGTTTTGTAAAAGCCCTCAAGCCTTCCTCTCCGTCTTTACACAAAACAACATCGAATTTACCTTTTAGCTGCAGGTAATCCTGCAACAGTAAACCCAAATTAGGATCATCTTCAACCAGTAATATTTTTTTCATTTGGTTTTTTTAATTCGGAATCCGAATGTTGTTTTTTGCAGCCTAATTTATATTATAACCTTTTACTCAGACTTTTCCGTCCCGATAATTATCGGGATCCAGATTTTTCCAATATCTACGCCAGCTCGAATTTTATCTCAAATTCCGAGCCTTTTTCCTTTTCCGATCTAACGCTGATTATTCCATTCAGCCTTTTTACCACCGTATTAACATAACTTAGCCCTAATCCAAACCCTTTAACGTCGTGCAGATTGCCTGTTGGGATACGGTAAAACTGTTCGAATATTTTCGTTTGCTGATCGCGGCTCATGCCAATTCCTTTGTCAGCTACGCGGATCACTATCTGCCCGTTTTTGTTCAACGTGCTGATTGTTATTTCAGGGTCCTTGTCGCTATATTTTATGGCGTTGTCAATTAAATTATACATCACATTTGAAAAATGTAGTTCATCAGCATTTATAATTGAATTTTCGGCATCGAGCATTAAAGTGGTAGTGGCATTACATTTTTGTAGTTTAAGCGCCATAGAGTCGACAACGATTGCAATCATTTCGTTAACATCAAGCGGTTTTTTATCCAGCTTAAAATCATTTTTTTCAATACGGGCGATATTCAGCACCCGTTCTATATGGCTGCCTAAGCGTTCATTTTCTTCGTATATAATATTTGCGAGCCTGGAAACGCGACTTTTGTCGAAAGCGATCTCATTGTCTTTTAAAGCTTCACTAGCAATCATGATGGTTGAAACGGGAGTTTTGAACTCATGGGTCATGTTGTTTATGAAATCGGTTTTCATTTCTGATACCTTTTTCTGTCTAAGGATCGAAAAAATGGTGTAACCGAAACAAAATATCAGTACTATCAACAAGCCGGCAGTAATGCCCATGGTGGCGGTCATCCTGGCCAGTATAGCGGAGTTTTTTTGTGGGAAGACAAGCCTTATCAGCCCCGGGTCGTTTATAACATCCCTGCTGAATATCATTGTTTGATAAATGCTGCCTTCCGAAAAAGTTGGCCTCTCACCAGAAATGTCATTTGCTTTTGAAAAAATAAGCGAATCACTGTTTGCTGTTGTTACTTCATAACTAAATGGTAAATGAATTCCTTTGCTGTGCAATTCAAACCTGAGTAAGGTGTCAATCCATAGCGGATTTAATCGCATTCTTAAAGGCTCGTCATATTTGCCATACTCCTCAGCTAAATTTTGAATTACATTTGATTTGTTTGGCGTTGAATTTTGCAGGGAATCGTTCTCTAATAGTTTCCTTATCTGTGCTAACTGTCTTTCTTTTTGTTTGCGGTTCTGTTCCTGCTGCCATTGCGCGTTTATGTGCGGAATGGAAATTACCTGTTTGCCAAATTGCGGATCACTGTAGGTATAGCGAATAGTATCATATTTATGCAGTTTCTGGGGTCTCCTTAACGTAACACTAGCTTCGGTATTTCTTACTATAACCGGCGTTACCCGGCCATGTACCACGCCAAATTCATCGGTAAACTCCTCATAGCGCAGTTGGAGATCTATCGATCCGGCTTGCATTAACCTGGCCATGTCATCATCCATTTGCTTATGGATGATCATACGGCGTAAACTATCACGCAGCAAAGCAATTTTTCTTTCGCGAACAGTTAGCGCTTTTTTGGAAGCAGCGCTGTCTTTGTTTAGGGGATGATTATAAGCTTCGTTGCCGTCCGGGTTACCATTCCAGACTTTATTGTTAGTCGCGCTTTGATTTAAATTGTACCTGAATGCTTTTGCATTTAAAAACTTATTTGCATCCTGTTTACTGATTTTTACCGCGACATTGTTTAGCGCTTCGTTTACCGAGCGGTCAAACAACTCGGATTGCATTTGATATGATTGCCGCAAGAAATAAAATTGCATAGCCATTACGCCTAACAGCGCAAAACTCATTAAACCAATAATCAATGCAATACTTCTCCTTTTCATCCTAAAAACAAAAATATTTTAAATAAGCTGTGATATTTTGTTTTTAACAATTTTTAACAATTTATAAGCGACATTTAACTGCCTATAATACGGCTGATATAGTAGATTTGTATTATAAAATACCCTCTATTTAAAATACTCATTATGAAAAAGTTATTATTTAAACCTAGCTTCGAATTTGTCTTTTCATTAAGCCTGATTGTAATTCTTGGCCTGCCGCCAATGTTAATGGCGCAAAACCAAAAAGACCTGGAAATAACCATACAAAACGGCGATACCACCGTTAATGGCAAAAACATAAAAGAGTTATCAGCAAAAGGCCGCCAGGACGCTCTAAAAGATATCAATCATTTAAACAATAGTGATGATAAAATGCTGCGCTCTTATACTTTTAAAAGAAGAGACAGCACAGGCGGTTATAAACGTTTTGTATTTCGTGAGAGGATGGAAAACGGTGAGCGCACGCCTTTTACCGCTGATACTGTAATTAAAGACAGTTTGGGCAATATTGTTAAAGGTAAACAAGGCAGGTTTAAACAAATGGGCCCGGAGATGGCTTTTAGATACCGGATGGATGATGACTCCTTTAACAGGGACAAATTTTCGGAAAGAAATTTTGGCGGTCCGGGTATGAAGCGATTTGACCGGAGAAACAGTCAAAACTTTGATTATGTAAATATCGACAATGATGGTATACGTACTCATGTCAGGTTTCATGTTTCTGAGGTTTCAAATGAAGATTTAAAAAGAATTCCGCACGTTGAAGGCGCCAAATTTGAGATCGAAGACTTAAACATCGTGCCCGAATTTTCAACCGGAAAAACTTTAATTACATTTAATTTAACCGGAAAATCTGTTGCTGATGTTAAGCTAATGGACAGTGATGGCAAACTGGTATGGAATGAAAAGTTTACCAACGGGCGTTTTATAAAAAGCTTTGTAATGGGATTGAACGGTATTTATTACCTGCAAATAAAACAAGGCAACAGCGTTGCAATGAAGAGAATTTTGAAGGAAGAATAGATTAGTTTGCTGTTTTCAGTAGACCAATGTCATTAAGTTTAGGATAATTACTCTTCACCCTCTCTTTTGCAAGCAAAAAAGAGGGGTTAAAAACATTCCTTTTCTT
>DASXMZ010000246.1:0-6368 GCA_036495385.1 Mucilaginibacter sp.
GCATGGAGCACCGTAACTCTACCTGTATTGTACAACCCATCGGTAAAGTGGAAGGTAATGAGACGAGGCTGCTCGGGACCTTTTCGCACGAATATTTCCATAGCTGGAATGTAAAGCGCATCCGTCCGAAATCGTTAGAGCCCTTCAATTTTGAACACGCTAATATGAGCAGTGAACTTTGGTTTGCCGAAGGCTTTACGCAGTATTATGGCGAGCTGCTGCTTGCGCGCTCTGGTTTTCGCACCGTAGATGAATATACACGCACCATCGCAGGCCTGGTAAATTCCATTTTAAACACCGCGGGAGCTGCAAAATATCCTGAAACGCAAATGAGCAGGTACGCCGTATATGCCGATGCGGGTGTTGCTATTGATCCCACCAACGAGAATAATATTTTTACCAGCTATTACGTATACGGCGGTGCAACCGCTTTAGCGCTTGATTTGCGCCTGCGCAGCGAATTTAACCTTACGCTGGATGATTATATGCGCGCCGTTTGGCTTTCCCGCGGAAAGGTGATGAAACCGTATACCATCCCCGACCTAGAAAGCGACCTCGCAAAACTGACCAAAAACCCAAAATTCGCCGCCGACTTTTTTAAACGCTATATATACGGCATAGAAAAAAACAACTATGAAGCTTTATTGGCTAAGGCAGGGTTGGTACTCAGGAAAGCTGCAGCAGGTAAAGCATGGGCCGGGTCTTTATCAGGTGCCGGAAGACGTGGAAGGGCCGGGCAGGCCCGTACCGCAGGCAACGAAGGTGTGCCGATACTAACGAGCACTGTAGTGGGAACGCCAATTTACAAAGCAGGACTGGATGCCGGCGATATTGTTTTGAAAGCTGATGGAAAAGACATAAGCAATGAACAGGCTTTTGATGATATCGTAGCCAGTAAAAATATTGGCGATAAAATTGTTGTGAACTATAAAAACCGCACCGGCAACCATGAAACAACCGTAACCTTAGAAGAAAACCCATACCTTGAAGTGGTTACTTTTGAAAAAGCCGGTAAAGAACTTACCAAAGAGCAGCAGACGTTTAGGGATGCATGGTTATCGTCGAAGGTGAAATAAAGATATCTCATCTATGCATCGCAGGGTCCTCTTCGAGAGACCCTGCGGCGACGGAAAAAGTTGCTGAAAGTGGATTAAAGGTTGCAGGGCATGTTGCAGATAAGAAGGTAAATGGCGAGTAAAAAAATTGAATGGACGAATGAAAAAGATTGGTGATATTTTTTGGCTAATGATTGGTATGGCAGGCATAGGTTATTTGATTTACCTTTGTGGGAAAACATTTCTTACTGACCATATATCTGAAAACAATATTCAATACACAAAAGCCGTAATTATAGGCCATCGAAATTATAATCCCAATAACCGCGCAGCTTCAGAATTCACCTACTCTTATTCTTTTACAGCCGATGGTAAAACCTATGAGGGTGATTCACACGATCATACAGTTAGAATTGGGGACACAGTTGAAATTGAATACGACAAAAATCATCCAAGCTTAAACAAACTCTTACATCCAAAAGAATGAAAATGCTATAGCTAACGTCGCGCGAGTGTGTGGCGTCGGATTGTCATCGAAGATTAAGTAACGAAAAACAGACCCCATCGGGGTCAAATATTTGTAGAAAAACCGGAAAATAACCATACCGTGCCGTCAGGTACGGAACACAGCGTTTAGTTTACCGACTTGGCTCAAGAATAACATCCGAAATCCAACCTCCGCCATCTGCCGGCTGTCATGTCCGTCACCCGGTGCCTGTACCACGTGACAGACGTGACAACCTGTGTTGTATCCCGCGCTAGGTAGCATTGCGTTAATTCCAATTAACCTTACTATATTGTACTACTGTATGAGTACAAAACCCACCGTTTCTGCATCCAAACCAGCGAGCCGGCTTAAAGGAATGCTGGCGCTTACATTTGTGATGTTTACGTGGGCCAGCACCTTCACCGTTACCAAAAGTATAATAAATACTATCCCTCCATTTTATTTTGCTTTTCTTCGTTTTGTAGTTGCATCTGTAGTGCTAATTATTTTCTATCTAATCCGGGGAAAAAAATCAAGATCATCCAAAACACCTTTGCCTTATGGTATCCTGACCCTGATGGGCATATTCGGCGTAACGCTGTATTATATTCTTTTCAATTTGTCGATGATCTATACGTCGGCTTCCGCAGGTGCATTGATTCAGGGTTTCGGTCCTATTTTCATCGTTGTAATGGCAGTAATATTTTTAAAGGAACGGTTAACCATTAAAGAAATAAGCGGCGTTGTATTATCAGTGATCGGTGTTATCATGATCGGATTCATTGCCGAGGTACATAACGACGCGTTAAATAGTTTTTTGGGTAATTGGTTGATGATCGGGGCCATTGCGGCATGGGGCGCATATACAATATTATCAAAAAAAATAGCGAAAATTGATACATTGACGGTAACATGCATCAGTACGGTAATAGGTACGGTATTACTCTTTCCCGCGGTGGTGTTTGAACTATGGCACAAGCCTTTACCGGTAATTACCTCCGACGGATGGTGGGCTATTATTTATTTAGGCGTTCTTCCGTCGGCTTTTTCGTTTTTTCTTTATAACAATGCAATGGAAAGCTTAACCGCTTCAGAGATCGGCGTTTTTACCAATATCGACCCTGTGGTTGGCGCCATAATAGCGGTGATCTTTTTAAATGAAGATGTTAATGCCTGGCAAATTGCAGGCACTATCCTGGTACTGGCAGGAATATGGCTCAGCACTCATAAACCAAAATCAGCAGTGAGCGGCTAATAAAACTGATAGTTTAATAAGCTAAAGCAAGTAGCCGACGAAAAGTTAAGCAAAAGAAATAAAACCAGCCTGAGCGCCGACCTTCATTATTACAAATACTCTTTAAGGATTTCTTCAATTTCTCCATCCGATATACTATCCCTGTCGCCTTTCTTGTAGATAGAAAGCAAGTAAACTATCTCATCAATAACTTTTACGAAGGAGATAACTCTGGCACCGCCAGATTTCCCTCTGCTTTTTGAAACAATCGCCAAGCGTATTTTATAAACATCGTTGCCAAGCGAGGTGCCTCTAGTGGGGTTTTCTTCAAGTTCACAAAACAATGCAGCTAATTCTCCTTTTAAAGAAGGGTATTTTTTAACGAGTTTCTTAGCCTCTTTCTTAAAGTTGGCAGAGAGTTCAATTTTATAACTCATCCAAAAAATCTTTGGCAGGTGTGGTTTTTAGTTTGCCTTTTTTAATCAATTGCATTTCTTCAAAACCCCTTTTGATGTTATCCAAAATATCTTCTTTTTTAGGTTCGTCATCTGTCTCCACCTTTTTTACATATTGAAGGTTTTTTACCAGTTGAACAAAATGACTGTATTCTTTATCAGTCGTATATACGGTTACCTGTCTCATATTTATTTGGTGTAAGCGTGTTTGTTTTTAAATCTTTAATACATACGTTAGGATGTATAATAAGTCAGCCCCGGTTTGTAAATTTAATACACCAAAACAAAGATAAGCACAAAAAACCCCCTGATTAAAATCAATAATATTTGTTAAAAGCATAGCCTTCTTCTATCCTCCACATAAAATCTTTTAAGCCAACCGGATTTTCTCCCACAAATCACTATCTTCAAAAATTGAAAAAATTTTGCATGAAAAAAACACTAATACCCCTTCTCTTAATTTCTTTTTCCCTTTACAGTTTTGGTCAGGACGTTAATAAACTGATTAACCAGGCCGATGTTGAACGTGTTATTAACACCCTCGCTGCCGATGACATGCAGGGTCGCGGTACATTTACTCCCGGCATTGAAAAAGCAGCAAGTTTTATCGAAAGTGAATATAAACAAGCAGGTTTAATACCAATGGAAGGTAATACCGGTTATCGCCAAAACTTCTCCATGACACGCATCACCCCTGTTAAAGCATTTGCCAGCATAAACGGCAAAATAATTGCGGCCGACAGCGTCCTGGTTAAAACCAGCGCTTTATCGCTAAGCTGGAGCAATAATAGTGAGGTAGAAATCGTAAAACTAAGCGCCGGAAAAAACTTCCGCAAGGAGTATTCAAGCTATACGCACAGCGGCAAAAAAATGCTGATCCTGGTCGACCCGGAGTTTACCGCTGCTTTTAATTTTCTAAAAGAGGGCGCTAAAAAGGGCACAATACTAAGTAAAACAGACGACAACCAGGCGCTGGTATTCGTGCTGGGAAACCATGATGATTTGAAGTCGTTTGACGTGAGTTATACCGGCAAATCGGAGCAGTTGCCGTTGTTTAATGTCGCCGGAATAATCCGGGGCAAAACAAAACCAAATGAATACGTGATCTTTTCCGGTCATTACGATCATTTAGGAATCATTAAACCTGTGCAGGGCGATAGCATCGCCAACGGCGCCGATGACGATGCATCGGGCACTACCGCCGTGATTGAATTGGCAAAATATTTTAAGAAATTAAACAACAATGCTCGAACCCTTGTATTTGTAGCCTTTACGGCAGAAGAGATTGGCGAATTTGGTTCACAGCACTTCGCAACAACAGTCGACCCTGACAAGGTTGTAGCCATGTTTAATATCGAGATGATTGGCAAGCCGTCAAAATGGGGCGAAAACTCGGCCTTTATTACGGGCTTTGAACGGTCAGATTTTGGCACCATCCTTCAGAAAAACCTGGAAGGCACTACCTTTAAATTTTATCCCGATCCATACCCGGAACAGAACTTATTTTACCGCAGCGACAACGCCTCGCTGGCTGCTGTCGGTGTACCGGCCCACACCATATCAACCGACCAGATAGATATAGATAAACTCTATCATACCGTCAAGGATGAAGTGAGTACATTAAATATAAGCAATATCACTTCGACCATAAGGGCTATAGCTTTGAGCTCGAGGACAATCGTTTCAGGAGAAGATACGCCGAAGAGGGTCGCAAAATTGGAGAAGTAATTCGCGTACGACCGGATAAAGAAATTGTTTGTGCTGATATATATGAATAGAATCGAATTATAAAAACTATCATAGAGAGGGGTAAAATGTGAGAAGTTCTAAAGTGGAAACAACAAACGCGCGTTGTCATGGACTGGATTATCTTGTGTGTAGCGAGGAATAAGTCAAGCAATAGCAAATATCATTAAGGAAAACGCCAAAAAGAGTTGCGAAATTGGAGAAATAAAACATAAATTAAAAAACAATGGACGCTGAAGAACATTTAATCCCAGCCGTAGCCGTAAGAAGCATAGCAGCCGGGTTGCTGATGATGGCGGTTTTTACGCTGATGTGGTCGGGTATTGCTTTCGAAGGTTTGCTTCACACTAACTACTGGGCGGTTTTATTGGTCTTCCCTGTTCTTGCAGTTTTATTTGTGGTAAGTGCCATAAAGCTCTTCGGCATTGCCAATCATTACCCGAAACTGAAGTCGGAGGCCGATATTGCCCTCGGAAAAAAGACAGATATGTGGTTCGGGATAATTTTTGGAGCCGAAGCCTTGCTCATTTTTATTGCTGTGAATGTAGTGATTAACATCGGTCATCCTGATTTAATTATACCGGTTATTGCATTGGTGGTGGGCCTGCATTTCTATCCGCTCGGCGTAGTATTTAAACGAACTATCGATTACTACCTGGCGACCTGGAGCTCAATAATTGCCATTTTAGCTATTATTTTTATGTTCAATAAAACCCTGTCTGAAGATAATGATTTTGCTTTCACAGGTATCGGGCTGGCGATAGCAACATCGTGCTATGGTATTTATATGATGATTGCGGCAAGGAATATTCAGAAATCACCGATTGCCGAGGTCTGATTTTAAAAATTGTCATTGCGAGGCACGAAGCAATCTCCTCGGTCTGCATTCACGCAATTGCAGAAACTAATCTTTGTGCAAAGCTAACTTTCTATTTTCAATCTCGTTCAATTGTTGTATTGGAGGGTTGTTGTTCAATTCTACTATCTCGAATTTATTGTTTGGTAGTTTCGTAAGTTGGTTATCTTCAAATATTCTGCAACAGCTCCCTTGTCAATTTTGATCTTTCCGGCACCTGCCCAGTGCCGGTCTTCCCCATTTTTCTTATATCCAGATATCCAATATGAATCTCCGGATATAAATTCTAAATGATTACCACTACTATGTCTTTCTCCTTTTACAAAATACAAACCGTTGAAATAAACCGATCTTCCGGTCTTTGAAAAGAAAGCTGTGCCTATCCAGGCCGGGCCGTCATCATTGTAACCTGTCTTTAGTTCAACATACATTAATCTGGATTTCATCTTTTAATTTTCTAATATTTTACCGATACGTTTTAATCATATATCACAACTCCTTCCCCATCACATAATCATTCATCCAGTAATCGCCA
>DASXMZ010000247.1:0-4651 GCA_036495385.1 Mucilaginibacter sp.
AGGAGTTAATGCCTTAAGGTGCAATTCGGGGCGATGCTCCCTGATCTTACTAAACAATTCGCTGTAAAATTCGACATCATATTGTGGTAATACACCGCCAACTATATGCACCTCGGTAACAGGCTTGTTATCGTATTTATACACCATAGCCAGCATTTCGTCCATGGTATACTCCCACCCCTCCGACCGTTGCTTAATCAGCCTTGAGTAAGAACAAAACTTGCAATCGTAAACGCAAAGGTTGGTTGGTTCAATATGAAAATTACGATTAAAATAAGTTTTATCGCCGTGACGCTTTTCGCGGATATAATTGGCTAAAACGCCCAGATAACCCAACTCGCCTTTTTCGTATAACAAAACACCTTCATCAAAAGTAATGCGCTCGTTATGCAGTACCTTTTCGGCAATATGTTTTAAATCAGCAGATAAATGAGGATTCTGTAATAAAAACAGTAAATTTTCTTCCGCTTCCATTCAAAAAATTTTGGTAAAAATAGGAAATGTTAATGTAATGATGGTGTAACATTTATTATTGAGCCGAAAATATTCTGTCGCCGTTGTAACAGACTTGTTTATCTTAGCGATTATGTTAACGCAAAACTTGCAGACTTATAAATTTATAAAAGAACCGAGCGGCAAATGGTACATTGACCTACCCGAATGGGAAGGTAACAAAGCTGACCTTGAAATGGTTGAAGGCGCTGATATTATGCTTGACTACGTTGGGGAAGGAAATCCGGAAGTAAATTTGGCTCTTTCCGAATTACCATTCGATGGTGCAAATATTTTAAAGCTGATTCATGGTTATTCTCAGCAAACAGGTGGTGGCGGTATTTATCTTTTGGAGAGCTACGAAGGAAAATATCTGAACCAGGAGATGTGGCTTTGTGAAGTCACAGAATGGGTGTTTGGAAAATTACCGGCAATAATTTATTTCAAAGATGCTGGTCAAAACACACAAACCTAATTTCTTAGTCTGTCAACTCTTCTTTCCTGTTTCGAATCCAGGCAGTAATATAAATATTGGCATAATATATCAGGTACACCAGTAAAATGCCCATTAAAGCACCGTCGAGATAAGGCGCGATGGTTGAAAAACTAGCGGCAAACAAATTCTTCACGATATATTTTGTGAGCGCCACAAATAACAATGTAATTGCCGCAATGGGAATGCTTCCTATTTTCATATAATACAAATATATCGATTTATTGGCATTTACGTAGAGACGCAATATTTTGCGTCTCTACAATATTACATTTTATATAAATTATCCTCGTTATCGCCGTTTAAAAGCCATTGTTGGGGGTTTCGGAGAATGTATTCGCTGATATTAATATATTCTTTTTCGTTCCGGATGACATGGTCATAGTAGCGTGGTTGCCATGCAAACTCAATGTTGTTTATAGTAGCGTGCGTTTTCACGGATGCCTTATAACCCCTCATTACCGAAGCTAAATTTTGGCTTTGCCTGCCAAATTTGTTAACCTGCCAGGTTGTTTTATCAGGTTTATTAATGAAAAGAATCCCGTGAATATGATTTGGCATTACAACAAAATCATCTAATTCAATAAATGGAAAATGATTTGGTATATCCAGCCAATTATTATGAGCAATTTCACCTATTATGGTCTTACGTAGAGACGCAAAATATTGCGTCTCTACACCGTTTCCAACCTGTAAATTTTGTTCGGAGACAATTTCACCAAAATAGTTCAAACGATGCTTTGTACAAATAGTAACGTAATATAATCCATTCGAACCATAATCCCAGGAAGGCATCCTCGTTGACGATGATCTGTATTTGTTTTTAAATTTATCATTCATGATAATTTGTTTGTAGAGACGCAATATTTTGCGTCTCTACACGGGATAAATGTCTGTAAATAAATTTATTGTTTGCGATGAATGTCGAAACATTTTCTGTGAACATCCAAAAAGAAAAATATTGTTTAACATAATGGAGACGCAAAATATTGCGTATCTAAATTGCGATTTTAATAAGTTTGCACAAACAATCTTTATGAAAATAGAAACTATCGCCATACATGCCGGCAACCACATTGATCCATCATCGAAAGCGGTAATACAGCCAATTGTACTATCCACAACTTTTGAACGGGCTGAAGACGGCACTTTTCCGGGAGGCTATATCTATAGCCGGGCGGCTAACCCAAACCGTACTTTACTCGAAAATGTGCTTGCAAAATTGGAAGGCGGCAGCGATGCGGCAGCATTTTCATCAGGTAACGCTGCCGGGATGGCGGTTTTTCAATCACTGGCGCCCGGAACACATGTAATTGCGCCGGATGATATGTACCATGGCCTTCGCAACCAACTCAAAAACTTGTTTACCGGTATTTTAACTTTTGATTTTATTGATGTAAATGACAGTAGTGTTTTACAACAGCACATTAAGCCCGAAACAGGTTTGATATGGATAGAAACTCCCTCAAATCCACTGTTAAAGGTTACTGATATAAAAAAAGTTGTAGCAATTGCCGGTAAGCATGGGATAAAAGTAGTTTGTGATAATACTTTTGCAACCCCGGTATGTCAACAACCGCTCGCCTTAGGCGCCGACCTGGTAATGCATTCAAGTACCAAATATTTTGGCGGACACAGCGACTTGATGGGCGGCGTGTTGATCACAAAAGAAAAAAACGGCTGGTGGCAAAAGATCCGGCAGGTTCAGGAATTCGGCGGGGCAATACCCTCGCCTATGGATTGCTATATGCTGGTGCGAAGTATAAAAACGTTGCCGTATCGTATGCGGGGACATGTGCATAACGCTCAGCTATTGGCTGAATTTTTAGAGAAACATCCAAAAATTGAGCAGGTAATGTATCCTGGTTTGCCATCGCATCCGCAATATAAAATTGCGAAAGAACAAATGATGAGCTTTGGGGCGATGATGTCTTTTTGCGTAAAAGGCGGTTCTGAAGATGCCAGGAAAGTAATAAATGACCTCAAATTATTTACCCGGGCCACAAGTCTTGGTGGCGTTGAAAGCCTGATCGAACACCGTGCATCAGTAGAGGGCCCAGACACCAAAACTCCGTTTAACCTGTTGAGGGTGTCGGTTGGACTGGAGCATATTGATGATTTGATAGAAGACCTTAGGCAAGCACTTGGTTAGTTCATAGTTGATGGTTCATAGTTCATGGTAAAAGCATTAACTATGATTTTTCGCCAAACATCGTATTCCTCGGCTATGAACTATGAACCATCAACTATGAACTTTCTCACGAATATTTCATTGCCTCTTTTCCCAAACCTCTTCGTAAAATACCTATCTGGCCAATAGTGTAAGCCTGGTGATGGTTGATAAATGCCCATAGGCCCCCCAACGTATTATCAAAAGGAGAAATCGGATGTTTTATTTCAATTACGCTTTCCAGAGCTGCGTCAGGCAGATTTTCAAGGCCGGTTCTTATTGCCGGCCCTATCTCGTTCCATTTATCTTTGATCGTTTCCAAAGTCGGGTATTCGCCTTTTGGCGCATTTCGCTCCTCTTCGGTTGATCCCGGCCCTGATAAAAAATGTCCAATCCAGGAGATATCCATTTTGGCGCCTCCCATCCGGCCCAGATTTCTTTGCGCCCATACTAAGTGGCCGGCCAGCCACTTAACGCTGTTCATCGGGTCGGCAACCGTTTTATTGGCTTCCGCGTCGCTGATGTCTGCGACAACGTTGTTAAACAACACGTTGTGTAGATCATACTGGTCGAGTAATAGTTTTTTTGCTGACATGATTTTTTAATTTGGTTAAACAAATCTACTGTTAAATATTGCACATTGTTTGGTGTAAATACGACAATATAACGGGCGTTTCGCGACAGAATCGGCAAAAGGTAAAAGGTGAAAGGTAAAAGGTCTTATTTTAGATATGAGCTTCAATTCTATGACCTTTTACCCTTTACCTTTCGCCTTTCACCTAAAAAGGAAATTAAATTTGGAAAATCAATTCCTATCGCTCTATATTTGCAACAATATTTGGTAGCGATACCACGATCATACTCCGCCAGCTGGCGGATTTGATTTATAAAGAAGCGGCGAGAGATCAGGCTCAATAACCCGCTGGCAACCCTCCAATTTGGAGAAGGTGCCAATTCCTGTCCCGGAAAATAACCCCGGGGAATATAAATTTTAACAACCATGAAAAGTCTGATTAACTTCATTTCTCAAAACATTTTCAAATCCTCTAAAGGCTCTTTACTGTATTGCTATAGCTATGCTAATCGCAGTATGTGTATTTGCTGCTAATTTCCGCACATTTTAATTTTTCTACTATCGAAAAGTTAGATGCAAAAGGATTTCCATTTTCCATTGTGAATTAATCTATCATCAAATATTAAATTATAAACCACTAAATCCTTAAAATTATGTCTGCTTTAAAATTCGAAACACTTCAATTACATGCGGGCCAGGAGGTTGACCCAACAACAGGTTCACGTGCAGTGCCGCTTTATCAAACTACTTCGTACGTTTTCAATAGTGCGGAGCATGGCGCCAATTTGTTTGCGTTAAAAGAATTCGGTTTTATTTATACCCGTTTAATGAATCCCACCACCGATGTTTTTGAAAAACGCATGGCGGCATTGGAAGGAGGAGTTGCTGCATTAGCTACTGCATCGGGACAGGCATCGCAATT
>DASXMZ010000248.1:0-9890 GCA_036495385.1 Mucilaginibacter sp.
ATCGGCGCCACCGTTCATATTGAAAAAGACAATTTCCAATTAAATACCACGGTAAAACTGGATGGGGTTTACATTTTTAAAAATGTACCTGCAGGTATTTATAAATTGAGGGTGAGCTACCTGGGATATAGATCCACAAAGGAATATTCCGTAGAAGTGACGAAAGACAATACAGTCGTGCTAAATATTGCGATGGCTGATAATTCGGCCGCGCTTAATGAAGTAACGGTTACCGTACAAGCCAATAAAGAAAGTGACCGGTCGGCAAGGAGCGCGGAAAAAAATTCAGATAATATCCTTAATGCGGTTTCGGCCAACTCAATTGCAATATCGCCCGACATATTAGTGTCAAATGTGCTGAGCAGGGTATCGGGTATATCCATTGACAGGGGAAACACAGGTGATGCGCAGCACGTAATTATCAGGGGGATGGATAAGCAATATAATACCGTTTTGATAAACGGTGTCAAAATCCCCAGTCCGGATAACCAAAACAGGTATGTGCCTTTGGACCTCTTCCCCGCAGAACTGGTTGAAAAAATTGAAGTTTACAAAACACTCACACCTGATATGGAGGGTGACGCTTCGGGCGGGGTAGTTAACCTTGTTATGAAAACCGCGCCCGACAGATTGAGGCTGGAAGGTAATTTTGGAACAGGGTACAGCCAGTTGTTTTTTGACAGGCCTTTCGCCAGCTTCAACGGTAGTACAGTAAACAGTAAAGCGCCAGGCGAAATAATGCCGGGAGCCTCAGCATCGGTCAATGACTTTCCATATCAAAATTTATTAACCAAAACCGGAAATGCACCCCCAAATGCCTACGCAAGCTTAACCATAGGCGACCGTTTTTTTAATAACAAGTTAGGAGTTGTTTTTTCAGGTACCTATCAAAACTCTTATCAGGGTAACAATACCTTTGTAGTGGTACAGGAAAATACCGTAGGGACATCACCTAATATTAATACGCCAAACCAGGAAACCGCCTTTCAAAGCGCATACAACCGTCAGTACTCGTCGCAATTGAGCAGATTGGGTACAATGGCATCGCTTGATTACAAATTCAATCAGAATAACTCAATAGATCTATTCGGAACCTACTTGCAGTTAAACGAATACAGGGTAAGGCAAACCGAGAATTTAACCTATGGCGGTTACTCATACCAGGGGTATTACGGTACAAATGGCATCGATAATTTAACCGAAACCAGGACAGACCTTCAGAGTATTTATAATATAACCGTTAAAGGGAAACATAGAATAACAAAAGCATTTTCATTGGATTGGACTTTGGCAAACTCACAGGCCACACATAAACAACCCGATATTGCCGAATTCAAAACATCCTACCAAACAAGCCCGGACACTGTAACAGCTCACGGATTTAAGCAAGTGCAAAATCAATATATGCCAGGCAGTTCAATATCTGTAACGCCCGATATTATTAATGGCCCGGTAGTGGTTGGTAATGAATCGAGAATATGGACGCATAATACAGACAAAGACGTTTCGGGGTACTTAAACCTGCACTATGATACCAGGATTTTCGGCCGTGCCGCTTTCTTTTCGGCGGGCGGTATGTTCAGGCATAAAACCCGCGATAATTTTGTTGACTCCTATACCTTACCAAATACTTTTATAGCCGGCACCAACAATGCCGAACTTTATACCTCCATTCCGGCGGCCACATTCAGTTTTAGCCAGGTACCTTACGATGCTTATGGCTCTTCGAGTTCCGACCCGGGTGTGTACACTTTCACTGAAAATGTACAGGCTGTGTATGGCATGTTAAAATACCTTATCACCGATCGCTTGAATGTTGTGTTTGGTTTACGGGCTGAGAATACAAATCAAAATTATTATTCAAATTTACCAGCAACATTTCCCGGTAAGACTGCAACAATTTCTTATGAGGACTATCTGCCAAGTATTAATGTAAAATATTCCCTTACAGATGACCAGGCGCTAAGGGCATCTTATTTTCAGTCAATATTGCGTCCGGCTTTCGCCGACTTTATTCCATATCCGGACAACACCGGCGATGATCCTTATCAACACGTTGGAAGTCCGTATTTGCAGCATACCGTAATTAACAATTATGATTTGAGATACGAGTTTTTCCCCGGTGTTTTTGACGAGTTTATGGCTGGCGGATTTTATAAATCCCTTACCAATCCTATTGAAAAAGTGCTTGAACAAGCCGGACAAGGAGCAACCTTATTACTTACACCTGAAAACCTGGGCAATGCCCAGAATTATGGTGTCGAATTAGAGGCCAAAAAATTCTTTGGTAATATCGGTTTTGCAGTCAACTATACTTATACGCAATCGCAAATTACAACGGAAAAAAGCATTGATGTACAGGGGGTTGTTGCTTCCCGTTTACAAACCAGGCCGCTGCAGGGCCAGGCGGCCCACGATGGCAATGCTTCTTTATTATTTAAAAACCAAAAACATGGAATAGATGCGCAATTGTCTTTAGGGTATACCGGCGAGCGGATAGCCGCCGTGTCGCGATACTATAATTTGGACACCTGGGAAAAGGCATCTACCTATCTCGATTTTTCGGCTCAAAAACAGCTTGGGAAACACTTCATCATCTTTATAAAAGCTAATAATCTTTTAAATACTCCATATGAATTGTTTATCAAGCAAAATAATATCCAAAATTATGCAGGCTTGCTGAAATACGAGCACCAGGAGAGCCCCAACTATACAACAGTTGAGTACGATCAGTATTATGCCCGCTACAGTTTGGGAGTAAGATATAAATTCTATTAAAAATCATCATAAAACAATAACAATTCTATTTAATCATTCAAATTCAGAAGTATGAAAAAGCTAAAATTAATTTCGTTGGGCATAACGCTTTTTGCTCTGGCGGCGTGCAGTAAGAAAAAAGATACTGTGGTCGTATCGGTTCCATTGTTACAGGTTGGTAAGGCAATCCCAAATTCGGGCACTTTACCGGCGGGCAGTTACAAAGGGACTTTGCTTGCCAATCAAACGTACTCTATAGGCGGAGATATTACCATAAATGCAGGTGACACCCTACTGGTACAAAAAGGCGTTAAACTTAATATGGCAAGGGGTGCCAACTTTATCGTTAACGGCAATATTGTTTTCCTTGGCACCAAAGATGCACCTATTACAGTAACCTACCCAGGCTTTACCAAAACTGCCGGGGTATCAACCGTAGCGGCCGATTCGGCTTACGTTGGCGGTTGGGGTGGCATTTATTGCAGCGGCACAAGTAAATTTTGCGTTATTAAATGGACGCATCTCGATTTTGGCGGCGCGGCATTGAAAGCTCTTCCTTTTCCTAATTCTAATTCATTAAAAGCCGGCGCACAATATATTTTATATTTTATGAACCCTACCGGCGTGTTCATTATGGAAGATTCATGGTTGTATGGCTCACCTGATGACGCTACCCGTTTCTATGGTGGTTACTATAACATCATGAGAAATACGATGGAAAAAGCCGGAAGCGTAGGCGGTGATGGCTTTAATGCAAAGGGCAGTTCAATTGGCAACATGGCCTATAACCTGATAATTGGCGGTGCCACAAATGGTACAAAAACGGCAAGTGATGGTACCACCGCGGGCGAGTGCCAGTTTACCATGTATAACAATACTTATGTAAATGACGGATTTAGAAACAACGGTGTTTTCGGTGCGAGGAGCGGTTCTGCTGAGATAGAAAATAACTCAAGGGCCTTGGTTTACAACAACCTTATTGTTGATTGCGATTTTGGCGTACGTATTGCCGGCGGGCCGGGCGGCGCAAAGGTTTACCTTGCTGATACAACCACCAATACTTCGGATGCAATTGTAAAAACTGCTTACGGTTATAACTTTTATTATGTTGACAATACTACAATGGCCGGACAAATCGTCCCTACGAGCATTGCTCAGCCCGTGGTAACCCATCCGCAGGCGACTGATATTCCGAATATGGCTGCTTTCCTTGGGGCAAGTTATACTTTTGGGCAAGTTTATGACGGCAGTTCATTCGTAGGGAAAAATAACCCGATGTTTGTAAATTACGCACTTCCGGCAGCTGCAAATTTCTGGGTTACACAGTGTTCAGTTGATGGCTTTAATTTCCATTTACAGGCAGGATCACCAGCCGCCGGTAAAGGAACCACAACTGCATTTCAGCCTATTACAACCGGTATCCCTACGAGCGATCCTAACTTTGGAGCAGTTATAACTCCTCCCGGAAAAGATATGGGCTGTTTCCAATTAAATGGAACTGGTAACCAACACTAATTTTCACTGAATATTTTAACATAACAACCCTTTTTAAAAACAGCGACATTAAGCTGTAAAAACGGGTTGTTATGTTTTTTTATGTTTTGTGTATTTTCCTGCAAGAAATCAAGAAATTTATTGCCCTTGAAAATTTGCAACAATCTCTTTTTATAAAAGAAAACCGTAATTCAAAAAGCTCCGTTTTCAGAATTCGTTTTTGTTTGCAAAACCACCTCCTTTGAATTAAAGAATTATACTTTTTTGTCGTCAATCCAAGGAAATCGTCCCATAAATAAATGCCTGATCAAACAAGTTTTGTCATGTGTTTTGCCCGTTTGGTGTAATAAAAGCGGAAAGCAAAAAACACATTGATATATTTGATTAAAAGAATTAAGAGACAAGAACCAGGAAAAGCGGAATAGCATTCCCATCCTACTTCTTTTTATCTTGAATCCTGGTTCTTCCTTCTTGACTCTCAATTAGTACAATCAGCAGATGGGGATGAAGAATAAACTCATTTATCATATTTTATTTTGGTTGGGGATATATCTCCTTTGGGTTTTTGTTTTTCGTAATTATTCCTTTTCACTAACCAGAACGGTTTCTGTTGAATTTTGCTACCTGGTATTCATTACCGCTGATTATTACATCGCTATTTATTTGATTGCGCCCCTTTTTTTAAAAAGAAAGAAGTATATATATTTTGTTTTACTAACAACTGGCTTAATTGCATTTTCGGCGTTGCTGCGGGCTATCGTAGCCAGCGAGATGAATATTCATGTTTTTCATACGGTTTATCCGCCGCCTTTCAGTAAAATATACATTAACTCGTTAGTGAATATTTTTATCTGGGTAGAGCTATTTATTATCGGAAAAATGATTGGGGAAAGGATTTACGGCCAGCAACAAATGGCGCTAATGGAGAAGGAAAGAATAAAGCACGAGCTTGATTTTCTGAAAGCCCAGATTAATCCGCACGCGCTTTTCAATTCGCTTAATACCATTTACGGACACATTGATAAAAGCAACCAAACCGCCCGTAACATTTTGCTGAAATTTTCCCATTTGCTGCGTTATCAACTTTATGATTGCAGTGAAGACAAAATAAGTCTTGGAAAAGAAATAGAGTACATCAGAAATTATGTGGCGTTTCAGCAGATACGAAAGGAAGAGAACCTTAACGTAGATTTTAAAGCTGATGTACAACGGGACAATTATACCATAGCGCCACTTTTGTTGGTTGTGCTGATTGAAAACGCTTTTAAGTTCGTGAGCAACTTTACTGATCGCGACAATAAGATTTGTATCGATTTATCGGTGGTGAACGATTTATTTACGTTTCATATCGACAATACCACACAATACAGGCAACCATCGTCGCCAAATCTTAATCCCACAAGCGGTATTGGCATCATAAACTTAAAGCGGAGACTTGAATTATTATATCCTGAAAAGCATAAAATTTCTTTTAACCAGGAGGCTAACTATTACGAAGCAACGTTAATACTTGAACTTGCATGAAACTGAAATGTGTAATTATTGATGACGAGCCGATTGCGCGTAAAATAATAGAAGAGTTTATTGATGACATTGACTTTTTGGAGTTAGTTGGGCAGGCAGAGAATCCTGCCAAAGCAATTACCCTGCTCAATAACAAGGTAGTTGATTTGATATTCCTCGATATCAATATGCCGGTAATAAACGGGATCAATTTTTTAAAAAGTTCGAAAAATACGGCAAGCGTCATTATGACGACGGCTTACGCCGAACATGCCGTTGAAGCTTTTG
The DNA here is from genome assembly GCA_036495385.1 of Mucilaginibacter sp. Classification (GTDB taxonomy): domain Bacteria; phylum Bacteroidota; class Bacteroidia; order Sphingobacteriales; family Sphingobacteriaceae; genus Mucilaginibacter. The sequence continues at coordinate 6,043 of DASXMZ010000248.1, forward strand.
AGCTCGATGTACTGGATTACCTGGTAAAACCCATACCATTCGAAAGATTTTTAAAGGCTTGTAATAAGGCAAAAGATGTTTTTGACATAAAAAGGCAGCTAACGCAGCCGGTACCAAGTTCAGGCGAGCACTTTTTTATTAAATGCGATAACCAGATCGAGAAGGTTTTGTACGACGATCTGCTTTATGCAGAGTCGATGTTGAACTATGTGATATTGTACACTGCAACCCGGAAGATGATTGTATACATTACCCTCAAAAGCCTGGAAGAGCAATTACCAGCCAACGTTTTCATAAAAGTGCACAAATCGTTTATTGTAAACAGGAATAAAATAAAAAGCATTGAAGGAAATATGATCAATATCGGAAGCGAAAAAATTACGATCAGCCAAAACCTCCGAGAAAAGGTGTTGACTGAAATTTTGAAGAATAAGATGATTAGGAGGTAGTTCATTTGTTCATTGGTTCACCGGTTCATTAGTAAGCAAATGAGAAAAGTTTGACCAGCGAAAATGACCAATGAACTAGTGAACAAATGAACCAATGAGCAATTCTATTTCCCATCCGGAAATGCAACTCCATTATGGCAGGTATTGCAGGTAACAATAAGCGCCTCACTTCCTATCATCGGATGCTTTATTTTGAAATATTTTTTGTTTACACCAATAGTGATACGCATCATCTCCCTGGCAATTTCCTTTTCGGGTTTGGCATCACTGGCATAATCGAGCTGGCCGGTAGTTTTATTGGCTGCATGGCAAAAATTGCAGGCTACGCCTAACCCGTCTTCAAAGTCGTCGACCATGATTTTTTGAAGGTCTTTTGAGCTTATGTTTTTTGGAAGCACTTTCAGGTTCACATACGTTTCGGTCGTCGATTTTGAAATTGTAGCTCTCGCCATTACTACAATAGTTATTGAAAGAAATAATATGATTAAAAATTTTCGGTTGATCTTCATCGCCGTTTGCTTTTATTGAGTGATTTTTCCCGGCTCTGGATTTTTAGTCCCAGATTCTGCTGCTTTTAACTCCTTCTTAGCCAGTATATTTAATGATACCTCGAGTTTGTCGGAAATGGTGCTGGTACCGCCAACATCAAAATCTTTGCGGTTTATGCTAAACATCCCTTTAAACAGGTAGCCATCATTTGATGCCGTTACCGAAAAGGGAAATGAAATAACTTTTGTTTGTTTTTTGATGGTAAGCTTGCCCGTTGTCATAAAGGTGCCGTTTTTCTGCGCCGATACTTTGGTTGAAACGAAATGTATCCTCGGGTAATTCTTAACATCAAAATAAGATTCGCCCTGTAAATGATGGTCCCTTAAACTGTTGTCGGTATTTACAGAAACGGCATCGATAGTTACGTCAAAGTTTGCTGCATCCGGGTTTGCCGGGTCGAATTTAATGTCGCCCTGTAACCCACTAAACTTACCGGTCACATCGAATCCCAGGTTTTTAATAGTGAAATTTAACTCGGAACCCTGATCTGTAGGTTTATACTGGGCTAAAACGCTGCCTGAAATAAAAGCAGTTAAAATAAATAGAATGGTTTTTTTCATTAGTGTAGTGGGTTTAACCTTTTTGTCATTGGCTGGCACGAGGCAATCTCATAGCTATTTATTGGCGTAAACGCATTGGCGTTAATGCAGGTCGACGAGATTGCTTCGTGCCTCGCAATGACAAATTATATATATTGATTACTTAAATAGGAATTACTGAGCTGCCGCATCCATTAAAGGGCTATCGGTAACAGCTAATGTGTGGTTGTGTTCCAAATAATTAACTTCAGTTATTCCTAGCACGCTACGCAATTTTTCCGCGGGAACTTTCATTGGGCCGGGCGACGGCGCACTACCCGGAGCCGGTTGCGGAAACGCTGTGGACATGGCCGTATGGAAAGTGATGTTGCCTTCAATTTTTTGTATGGTTTGATGTATGTGGCCATTTAAAACCGAAACTGATCCGAAACGTCGCAAAAGCGCTAATGCTTGTTCGCTATCCTTAGTTCCCCAGCCCCATTGCGGGTAAACAGCCCAAAGCGGAATGTGGGCAAACACAACAATTGGAACGCTGTTTGAATATCCTTTCAAATCATCCGCAAGCCACTTTAACTGTTCTTCTCCCAATGTCCCCAGACCACCGTCAACTTGTACCAATGCATTCACCAGGCCTACAAAATGCACACCGTTTGACTCAAAACTATACCAGCCATTGCCTTTGGTGCCTTTTCCATAGCGTTCAAGGTATAGCTTGCCATTGTCTGTTAAATCGTGCTCACCCGGTACGTAGAATACGTTTTTTGTTTTTGCACTTTTCAAAACTTGTTCGAGGGTGTCGAATTCGTCAGGTTGTGCCAGGTGAGATAGGTCGCCGGTGTGGAGCATAAATTCGGGAGCGCCAGGCATCGCATTGATTTTTGCAATTGCAGCCTGTAATGTCCCGGTAACGTCAGGATTGGCGGCTTTATTGAAGCCAATATGGCTGTCGCTGATCTGCACAAAACTAAAATCGGATTTCGGCATTACCAATCCTTTTTTGAGGCCGCCGGCTTTATCAATCATCTGGCCCATGCCATATGATTTTAGTATGCCGCCCGACATCATCCAAAGTACACCGGTACCAGCCCAGGCCATACATTCAAGAAAGCCACGACGATCAATGCCGTCGTGCTCCATATCAAGTAGATTTTCGTTCTTTTCGCGTCCCATGGTTTTTCTTTTTAATAATTTCAAATGGATTATGGTACTAAGAAATAGATAAACTAAATTGCAGGCTAATAATTTACATCAAGCAAAACAATTGCTTGATGAAAGACCTGAATTAGTTATAAAGTCTGAAAGTCCGAAAAAAAAGGAATTAAAAATGAAATTGTATAAAACCAGCTTTGGTTCTTTATTGGAATATAATGGCTCCAATTTTATCATGAACGAACCATGGGATATGCTGATTAACCGCGATAACCTTGAAGCATATTTGTTATCAAAAACAAAAACCTCGGGGAGGATAGACGATGATCGTGTAACTGAATGGTTAAATGACGATTCCATTTTGCCACCGATTGGGCAGCAGGAAGTATGGGCCGCGGGAGTTACCTATTTAAAAAGCAGGGATGCACGCATGGAAGAATCACAAAGTTCGGGTGCCGCAAGCCTGTATGATATGGTTTATGACGCACCACGACCTGAATTGTTTTTTAAAGCTACACCTGCCCGCGTTTCGGGCCACCTGGGAGAGGTTTACATCCGTAAAGATTCGACCTGGAACGTGCCGGAGCCCGAACTGGCCTTATTTATAAATTCAAAAGGTAATATACAGGGATATTCCTGTGGTAACGATATGAGCTCAAGAAGTATAGAAGGGGAGAACGCACTTTATCTGCCACAGGCAAAAATCTACGAAAAATGTGCCGGGCTTGGGCCTTGTCTTTACGTTACCTCGTCGCCTATAGGTGGCGAAACAGCCATAAAAATAGCTATCAAACGGGCTGATAAAATAGTTTATCAGGATTCAACCACCGTATCGCTTATAAAGCGATCGTTTAAGGAATTAACGACTTATTTATTTAGCGAATGTGATTTTCCAAATGGCTGTTTTTTAATGACGGGTACATGCCTGGTGCCCTCGTCCGATTTTACTTTGCAGAGAGGGGATGTTGTGGAGATCAGTATCGATAAAATCGGCACGCTTATAAACATAATTGCAACCAACCCTAAACACAAATTATAACATGAAGACATCAGGTTTTTTTTTCAGCCTATTGGCAGTCATCGCTCTAAATTCCTGTCATAGAAAAACGCCAAAGAATCACATGTCCGAGAGCCGGTACCAGGCAGGGACATTTGGCTATGA
>DASXMZ010000249.1:0-1827 GCA_036495385.1 Mucilaginibacter sp.
GACAAAAAAGGCCCAACACCTTATTCAAAGGCATTGGGGGTGCAAGCACGCTCGCTTGAAATTTACAGGCAGATGGCTGTGATAGATAGCGTTATGGCCGGCGGCAAACCGGCTGGTGGGTTGTCATTTAGTCGTGATGGAAAGGAAATCGCAACCCTTTCATTAAAAAATATTGGTGAAGGCCTTACACCTTTTCCATTTATACTGATGTATCAGCAAAGCAAGAACGAAAAGTTGCTGCTTGATTTTTTAACCCAAAACTGCTGCCCGGTTTACTGGGATACAACACTATTATCAATAACACAAACGGCGTCGGAAACTCAGGTACATTTGCAGAATGGTGACCAGGTTAGCGATATTATATGTGATTGGGTTGTTGGCGCCGATGGCGCCCGCAGCACCGTGCGCAAACAATTACAAATACCGTTTACCGGCGAAACGTATGCCCATAATTTTTATCTCGCCGATCTGGAACTGAAAAACGACGAGTTAACTGCCGATCGTGTGCAACTGTTTTTAGGTGAAAAGGGCATAGCCGGTTTTTTTCCAATGCCCGAGGCAAATTGTTATCGTATAGTGGGCAGTCTTCCTGATCAGTTTGACGATAAAGAGGATTTGACAGTGGAAGAAGTGACGCCTTACTTAAACAGCGTTGCCGGGTATCCTATAAATATAATTCATAACAATTGGTTCACTACTTATCGCCTCCATCACCGCATGGCAGATAAATTCAGGGATCAGCGTTGTTTTTTGATCGGCGATGCTGCACATATCCATTCTCCGGTAGGCGCGCAGGGTATGAATACCGGCCTTCAGGATGCTTATAACCTCGCCTGGAAACTTGCCGGAGTGGTGAACAACCAGTACAAAGAATCTATTTTGGAAACGTACGCAATAGAGCGCATGCCGGTAGCTAAAAATCTTTTGAGCACAACGGATCGTATTTTTAATGTCATTATGTCAAACAGTTGGCATATGCAACTGCTTAAAAAATGGATATTTCCGCACGTACTGAAATTTGTCTGGAATAAAAAAAGTATTAGACCTGAGATTTTTAAACTGGTATCGCAAATAGGTATAAATTACCGGCACAGTTCCCTGAATCTTCACCTAAGCAATGCAACTAAGATTAAAGCCGGCGACAGATTGCCTTATCTGAAGATATTTGATGAAAAAAAAGAGCAAGAGACCGACCTGCATGAATGGTGCAGTAAGCCCGGTTTTACACTCATTGTTTTTGGAAAATTTGATGAGCTGTTCCTGTTTAATATCGCCAGGTGGATAACTACAAAATACCCTAACCTGTTAAACTTCTTTTACCTTCCGCCCTCAGGTAAAAACCTGGATGTTTTTAATGCTTTTGAAGTTGACCCGCATTTACAAAAGGCTGTCATCGTGCGCCCTGATATGTATATCGGCTTTATAAACGATCGGGTTGACATGGTTTTGATGGATAATTACCTGAAAAATGTTATCGGGATTGGCTCATAGCCGCTTGCCGACTAGCAAAAAAAGCGCCCGTATATTTCTATACTAACATTTAAAAACAAAAGCGGGAAAGCCATAAACAACAGCCACCCGGCAATATGTACAATAATCAGATAAGCTTTAACCCGCAGCATATACAAAGCAACTTGTTACAAGTTACAAGTTACAAAATGTGTCGGTGATTGGAGGGTTTGTGTGGATGAAATATGTTAATTTACGATTCCGGCAGAGCGGCCGTTTCGTGGTTTTAGCTGACCTGTGATTAATTAGTAGATTCGCCAATTGACTCAAAATATTTTTCTATCATCTCATACTTTCCTATACAAAATTCTCCCGCGT
>DASXMZ010000250.1:0-4648 GCA_036495385.1 Mucilaginibacter sp.
CGCTGGCCCAAGCCTTTTTAACTGAATTATGCGTGCGAGCCTTCCACATCGATCCTACCATATATGGTTTGTCAGTCAGGTATTTTGCAATTTCGATGGCGTAAGCATCATTTCCACCCTGGTTGCCGCGAATATCTAATATCAGGTTTTGATGTTTCCTTATCTCGGGTAAGGCTTGCCTGAAATCATTGATAACTTCCGGATTGGCAAATGAGTTTAGCGTAACCATTGCCACAGCAGGCGATAACGATTGATATTCAAAATCTTTTGTTGCCGATGGAGCTGCCGCCGGGATCATGTGCAACTTTTTAGCTCGTCCGCGAATATTAGCATCCCGGTTTAATACAATTTTTGATTTTTTTCCATCCGGTAAAAGTAAAGTAAGTTCTATCGATGTATTTTTAAAACCATACCATTCGTCAGTTACATAAAAATCCTCCCAGGTTTTACCATCAAGCTTTACAATTTCCGAACCAATGGGTATTTGTTCCTTGAGCGTTTCATCAACAGCGCTTATATATCTTTTCCCATTATGCTTAACATAGAAAACCGGCGGCGAATCAATATCATTCCAATATGCTTTTGATGTCCATACGGAGGTATGGCCGTCTTTTAAGTTACCTATGAAACTCTGAAGCACTTTGAAATACTCATAAACATTTTTAGTAGCTAATATCTTAGGAATATAGGCCATATAAACGCTATCCCAGTTTAAATGGGGTTGTTTATCAAAGAAAACAAAATTATAATCAGCTTCCTTCCATATCATTGAAAGCGCATATAATTTGTCTTCCCGACTCACCGTGTCGTGCATTGCCTGTGCCCTTAATACAACAGGCAAGCAAAATAAAATAAAGACGAAGAGATAAGGTTTATTCATTGTGACTGTAAAGGTTTATTTAACAATTGGTTGATAATCAGGCAACGATCTATAATTATTCTGTACTATCGGCCATGAAACTTGTCTCGACCAACGGATAAAAGCAATAGTTTTCTTTTGCCTTTCTGCTCAAAAAAACTATTCCTTCTTCTTGGTAGCTGGTTTTTCGTCGTCTAAATTTAACGTATAAGAAGATTCGGCGGCGTCATAGGCCTGCTGCAACTTATCGGGGTCAGCGAAATTGGCAGTGTCACCTGGTTCTGGAGCATCATCCAGCCCGTTTGCGTGAATATCTTTTTGACTTTGCTGATCGCCTGCTTCAGAGCTATCTTCGTCGTCGTATGGGATTTGATTTTCAGGGGTTATCATGGTAGTTTTATTTTAAGAAGTAATTATAACCGTAAAGTTAAGCGATTTGTTTCTATTATTTAACACAAAATCCGAAATCGAAAATTCCAAATGCGACATCAAAATAGCCCTTCATCTGCAAAACTAAAATATCCCGCGTCAGTAATAATTAGATGGTCAAGAACATTAATGTCAAGTATCTTACCGGCATCTGAAATTCTTTTTGTAAGGATGATATCCTGCTGACTCGGTTTTAAGTTGCCCGACGGATGATTGTGGATGAGGAATATATTGATGGCCTGGTGTTGAAGCGCTGCGCTAAAAATAATTTTAAGATCGACTAAAACTTCGGACAGTCCCCCCTTACTTATCAATTCTTTTCCAAGCACTTTTTGCGATCGCCCCGTCAAAAGTATCCAGAATTCTTCATGACTAAGATCAATCATTTGACGACGCATAATATGATAAGCATCCTTGCTGCTGCCAACACTCTCGGGTGGTTTACTTTCAGAGTCGTTTCGCCGCCGCGCTACCTCGAGCGCAGCAATAATACTAATAGCCTTTGCTTCGCCAATACCCTTAAAATTCGAAAGATCATTTATGGTTGCTTTACCGAGTCTGTTAAGGTCGTTGTCATAATGATGAAGAATGCGCTTGCTCAACTCAACGGCCGTTTCGTCGCGACTGCCTGAGCCGATCAATATGGCAATCAGTTCGGCATCGGTTAACGCCCGCCTGCCCTGACCGCTTAGTTTTTCGCGTGGCCGGTCTTCTTCGGCCCATGATTTTATGCTGATCTTGTTTTCGTAGTCTTTCATTTTAATTTCGGAGTTCGGAATTCCGATTTCGGATTTAGATAAGGTAACGGATCTTATTTTTTTTTAAACCAATTTAATGTGAAAATTTCCTCAATTGTTATAAGCCACAACCAGCACCCTAAATGTTCCGGGTATTATTGATGGCCGGAAGACTTTTGGGTCTTTCTGTTTAAAATCGCCTGTAGGCAAATAAACCCGGTGTGTGATCTGATCAATAGCCATTGTTCTGGCGCCCCGCTGCGTTTTTAAATCAACAATATAAAGAAAGCTGCCACCGGGTACTTCTTTTATGATTGATAATGTCCCAACGCCGTTTGAGGCGTAAACTGTTTTAAGTTTTACATCAAAATCCACCGCGTCGCATTCTTCGTCAATAGGAATGTTGTTAACAATTTTTCCGTTGCGCGCATTCATCACCACCAGCATTTTATTATTGCAGCCCGAAAATAGCAGCATATTTTGCCTGTCAATTGCCAATCCTGTTGGACTTATTCCGGGAGCCACAGGCCATGTTTTTAAAATTTTATAAGTTACCGCATCAATTACGTCAATTTCACTTTTCTCTGTATTGTTTACATATATCTTTCCCGCACCGTCACTTACCGCTGTTTCGGGCCAGCCGGTTAATTGTATCGTGGCAACGGCACGGTCGGTGGCAGGGTCAATTACAGTCAGGTTTTTACTCTTACCATTGCAGCTAATTACTTTTTTCGAAAAATCATCATAGAAAATTCTGTCGGTGAGTTTGCCGGTAGATACGTGACGCAGCACCTTGTTTGTTTTCAAATCGAAAACAAGTACACTATTAGCTGAGCCGTTTGATATATAACCTTTCCCTAAGGCATGGACAAGAGTAATTCCATGCGCGTCGTTTTTGGTGCTGATTACCGCGATAGAATCGCCGGTCATTTTGTTTAAAACATTAACCTGTGATCCGTGAGAGATATATAAGTTATCGGATGCTGAGTCGACCGTAAGATAGTCATAGCCACCGCCGCTCTTAATATGAAATGTTTTAGCGATAGAATAATCGGGCTTGTTTTGAGCGTCGACGGAAATAAATGCCGCAATCCAAAGCAGCGCAATAATGACAACAGACTTTTTCATACGAAATTTAGGTTATTGATAATCAATCCCAACAATAATACGAATGAAAGTCGTTTTAAAAAACAATTGGCGTACAAAAAGGTTTCAGCCAGATTGAATCATCTGTTCATCGCGAAAAAAAAAGCAATCCCCAATTATAGTGGGGATTGAACTACGTAAATTCTGTTTAGCTCCTTTGCTGGCGGAATTGTTTCTTTAATTGCTATTGCTTACCACCAATACCCTAAACGTTCCCGGTATGGTTGATGGCCTCATCGCTTTCGGGTCTTTTGGTTTAAAATCAGCAGTTGGTAAATAAACAAGGTGTGTAATTTGATCGACCGCATGCGTCCTGGCGCCTTTTTGAGTTTTCAATACCTGCGCTACAGTAAACTTGTCATCAGGTGATTCTTTGATAATCGTTAAAGTTCCTTCGCCATTTGATGAATAAACCGTTTTTAGTTTAACATCGAAACCTACTGCGTCGCATTCATCGTCGATAGGCAAGCTAGTTACCACTTTGCCATTTGTGGCATCCATTACAATTAATAACTGGTTGTCGCAGCCTGCAAATAAGCGCATGGTTGCCCGGTCAATAGCCAAACCCGATGCGCCCTTGCCAGGTGCTATCGGCCATGTATTTATAATCTTAAACGTTGCGGCATCAATTACATCCATTTCGCTTTTTTCGGCATTGTTTACATAGATTTTGCCTTTTCCATCGCTAACTGCTGTTTCGGGCCAGCCTGTTAATTGTACGGTCGCAACCGCCTGGTCGGTAGTGGGGTCAATTACAGTGAGATTTTTACTTCTGCCGTTACAGCTGATCACCTTTTTTGAGAAATCGTCATAAAATATGCCGTCAGAAAACATACCCGTAGGTACGTGGCCGAGCACGTTGTTTGTTTTTAAATCAAAAACCAAAACACTATTCGAACCACCATTTGAAATATAACCCTTGCCTAAAGCATGAACCAGCGCAATACCGTGCACATCTTTTTCTGTTTTAATTACACCGATCGAATCGCCGGTAGTTTTATTTAAGATATTTACCTGTGTGCCATGAGATACGTACAAATTATCGGAAGCGGAGTCGACGGTAATATAATCGTAACCGCCGCTGCTTTTTATGTGGAATGTATTTGCGATACGGTAATCAGAGCTGTTTTGAGCGTGAACCGAAGCAACTGCAGTAATTAAGAGCAGTGCTATTATGGAAGTGAACTTTTTCATGTGAAATTTAGATTATTGGTGATTAACTCCAGCAATATTACGATCAATGGAAAAGATTTTATAATATTATCTATATATAGGTGGAATTTATAGACGAAAGGGTATCTGAATCAGGATTTTCAGGATTTAAAGATTATATGATTAATAACGACCGACAAAATCCTAAAATCATTTAATCCTAAAAATCTTAGTTCAGACAACTTACCCCAGCAAATTCTTCCAGCTTACCAAATCACCGATTATCTTTTCAAGATCATCGGAATTAACGCGTTCCTGCTGCATA
>DASXMZ010000251.1:0-1952 GCA_036495385.1 Mucilaginibacter sp.
AAACTTTTAAATTTCATAATAAACTTTAAATCAACAATTTACAGGGTCAAAACTTTTAATTCCGATTTGTTTTTTATATAGATCAGACGGTTTTTATGCAATATAAACGCCTCCGGCTGCATTTTTTGTATGTTATTATTCAACAAATCTTCATAAACTCTTTCATCCCCGTACAAAACAAACAAATGCTGGCTTAGCCGGCCCTCAATTAGGGAGTGCAAAGATACAATTCTAAAGTTATTGTGCTCAAGATAATGCACAACGTTGCCAAAAACGGGTATTGGAATCAATTTTTTTACAATTTCATGCGTAGCTAACTCCGGTAATACGATACTATTTGGTAACTCTTTATTATCAGACGACGCGTAATTACCAATCGTTGCGCCTGTTTTTATATCAACCGAAAATAACTTTCGAGGCTCGAATCTGGAATCGTATAAAACAGGCCCTTGAACTGATAAATGGTCGAACGTAGCATTATAATTGGCCCATAGTGTGGCAGCTGTACGACCATCGATTGCAATAAGCCCTTTATGCGCCGGACCTGATTCTGTTTGATAATTGTGTAGCAACAGTACGCCGTTATATGCAGCTTCAATGCCGGTCAGCCATCTTTCGGGAATGGTTAAGTCCTTGAACAACGTTTTTCCATCGACGAGATTTACCGCCCCAAAACTTACTCTTTTTTCTTCACTGTTTCTTATCTCAACAAATATAGTCTCCGTCATCTCGTCAATTTCCATGCGCCAGATGGCCCCGTTAAATTTTTCGCTGATGAAGGGTTGTATGTTCATGATATTTGCAAATATGGGTTTTGATTTCGGAATTCTGAATTTCGTTCCGATAACTATCTGAAACGGATTTATAAAAGGGGATTATTTCAGAATGATCTTTTTAAGTCTCTCCGCCAGCTGGCGGAGGAGATTTAGAGGGGGCAAAATCTCCGCTTACCATTTAATTTTATAAATTTGGCCTCCGTTATTTCAAACAGTCAATTTCTATCAGATTTTATATGAGCAAAGGGGTTATAAGCAAAGAAGAAGATTACTCGCAATGGTACAATGATTTAGTTATTAAGGCCGATATGGCCGAATACTCACCAGTAAGAGGATGTATGATCATTAAACCGTATGGCTATTCCATTTGGGAAAAAATGCAGGCAGTATTGGATACTATGTTTAAAGAGACTGGGCACAGTAACGCTTATTTTCCTTTGTTTATACCCAAGTCTTTTTTCTCGAAGGAAGCCAGTCACGTTGATGGTTTTGCGAAAGAATGCGCAGTTGTTACCCATTATCGTTTAAAAAACGACGGCAATGGTAATATCATTGTTGATGAAGATGCTAAGTTGGAGGAAGAACTGATCGTTCGCCCGACGTCCGAAACCATTATATGGAATACTTATAAAGGCTGGATACAATCGTATCGCGACCTGCCTATCCTAGTTAATCAATGGGCCAATGTGGTACGATGGGAAATGCGTACCCGCATGTTTTTACGTACCAGCGAGTTTTTGTGGCAGGAGGGACATACTGCCCACGCTACCGCTGAAGAAGCAATTGCTGAAACCGAACAGATGCTTGAAGTGTATGCCGATTTTTGTGAAAACTGGCTGGCCCTTCCGGTAGTCAAAGGAAAAAAAACAGCAAGCGAACGTTTTGCGGGCGCGTTGGATACTTATTGTATTGAGGCGTTGATGCAGGATGGGAAAGCTTTACAATCAGGTACTTCTCACTTTCTTGGACAAAATTTTGCAAAAGCTTTTGATGTGAAGTTTACTAACAAGGAAAATAAACTTGATTATGTATGGGCAACCTCGTGGGGCGTATCCACACGACTTATAGGCGGGTTGATTATGGCACATTCAGATGATGCCGGACTCGTATTGCCTCCAAAATTGGCCCCGATACAGGTGGTTGTGGTGCCGATATATAAGCACGACGAAGAGTTGG
>DASXMZ010000252.1:0-2110 GCA_036495385.1 Mucilaginibacter sp.
AAAGTCAAATACCTCATCAATATTGCTGCACAGGCGGCTATGCTCATTTACATGGAAACCCCAGCTTTTCACGGCCTGTAAACTTTCCCAATGAGTTTTAAATAAGGGCCTCTCGGTATATAAAAAATATAGGAAACAATCGAGCGGGCGACGGGCCACTTCACTTGAATCCTGCATTTTGAGGGTGCCGGATGCAAAATTGCGGGGATTGGCATAAGTCAATTCCCCATTTTCAAGACGCTCGGCGTTTAACCGTTCAAAAGCCTTCAGGTGCATGAACACTTCACCCCTTATCTCGAACTCACTTGGGTAGCCTCCCTGATGCAGACGTTTTGGTATAGTGTTGATGGTACGAACGTTGGTGCTAACATCGTCACCCTGTACACCATCGCCGCGGGTTACTGCCCGCACCATTTTGCCGCCCTCGTAAGTAAGACTGATAGAAAGACCGTCAAACTTTAACTCGCATACATATTCAAAATTGTCGCCTATGGCTTTGCGGATGCGCTGGTCAAAATCAAGCAGTTCCTGTTGGTTGTAGGTGTTGCCTAATGACAGCATCGGCCACTGGTGTTTGACTGTAACAAACTCCTTTGTAATGTCGCCGCCGACCTTTTGCGTTGGCGAATCAGGGTCAGCGTGCTCTGGAAATTGCTTTTCGAGCGCATTCAGCTCCTCTAGTTTTTTGTCAAAATCATAATCCGAAATGCTGGGCATTGCCAGCACAAAGTAATTATAGTTGTGCTGTTTTAATTCGGAGGACAGGGACTCAATTCGTTTTTTTGCTTCAGCGGATGACATAGAAGCGAAGATAATAAATTTATCAATCAGAGATTAAAAGCAATAAAATTGATAGACTGCGATAGCACAAGAATGGGTTTAACATAAATTAACAGCGCTTAACAACAATTAACAACCGCCTTTATAAAATAGAGCTCATCTTTACAATATCAATTCCAAAAATACTTCCAGTTTTAATAAAAGTAAACCTGACTTTATGAAACGCGTCCTGATCTTTGCATTCCTATCATTATCAAATTGTGCATTCATTTTTGCACAAAACTCATTCAAAGGTATTGTGACCGATGCAGATAGCGGTAAGGCCATTCCATATGTGAGTATTGGGATAGTGAACAAGGTAGATGGTACTGTTTCAAATGCTGACGGAGAATTTAAAATAAACCTGAATATAAAAGTATCAGACGATGACACTCTCAAATTTTCGAGTATAGGTTATCAAAGCAAAGCTTTTTTGCTTGGTGATCTGAAGAAGAAATATAAAGATTTACCGTTAAACGTATCGCTGAAAAAGGCTGTCAATCAATTAAAACAGGTTGTTATTAATTCAAAACGCGCCAATGAAAAAATACTTGGCTACCCAACAACTTCAAAATTGCTTGGCTTGGGTTTTGGCACCAATTCAATCGGTTCGCAGGCAGGGGTGAGGATACCGATTAAGCACGAAAATACCAACATCGAAAATTTGAGTTTTTTTATCATTCAAAACTCTTTTGAGCAGTTAACTTTCCGGGTGAATATTTACGAAATGAATAATGGAAAGCCCGGTAATAATATTTTAAATGAAAATGTAATTGTTAAAGTGGGAAATAAACAGACAGGTAAAATAACCTTTGATCTTACTCCTTACAATATATATACAGATAAAGATGTTTTAGTATCGATGGAGTGGATCGAAGCAAAACCCGCTGCTACGGGCACACTTGATGTTGGGGCAGTTATTTTTGGTTCCACGTATTTCAAACAAGCCAGCCAATATCAATGGGCTAAAAAAGGAACGGGGCTTGGAATTGGTGTTAAAGTGAATTATTAATAGTTTAAAAATCCGAACGTGTTTATTGGGGTATTCAAAGAAGGTTTTAAAGCTGTACCAGGTGTTATGGCCTGTCGTTTTTGGGATAACCTTCTTCGTCCAGGTCATCTCGGTCATCTTCGGGGGTATGGCTCAGCGCTTTGTCTACAGCATCAATCTCCACTATATCGCCGTCGTCAATATGCATCCCCATTTTATCTACATCCGTTTCGAGCGATTCGTTCGGGATATATTCATCAACGGCGTCATAAGGATTTGCCTCATCATAAGTTGAATTCA